>NZ_JXXD01000024.1 GCF_000935215.1 Stutzerimonas stutzeri | reverse complement strand
AATAGCGGGCCCGCCAGCACGGCGGGCAGTTGCTCGGGGGTAGGGATATCGGTCAAGGGCAACCCTGGTGATGGGAACAGGTTCGTCTGACAGCGCGCTCGGCCGGATCGCTCAACAGTCGAGCCGAAAGCGGCTTGGCGGTGGTCGCTGAACGACTGCTCAAGGCGCGCCGAACATCGCCGTCCAGTAGATGGCCGCGTCGCTCTGCGGATCGACCGCGTAGGCCGCGCCAAGCTCGCTGAACTGCGGATTCATCAGATTGGCGCAATGACCGGGGCTGGCCAGCCAGCCGTCCAGCACCTTGCGGGCAGTCGGCAGCGCCGCGGCAATGTTCTCGCCAACCTGCCTGCCGGCGTAACCCGCCAGCTCGGCGCGGTCGCCGGGGGTGCGGCCATCTTCGCTCAGATGGCTGAAGAAGTTGCCGTTGGCCATGGCCCGGCTGTGGGCTTCGGCGGTGCTGCCCAGCGTCTCGTTCCAGCTGAGCGGCCCGGCTGCAGCGAAGTCCTGCTTGCCGCAACGGCGAGCGGTGGCACGGGCGGCGTTGATCTGCTCCAGCAGCTTCTGCCCTTCGGCCTGCCAGTCACCCAGCCGACCATCGAGCAACGGCCGCGCCACCACGATGCGCCAGTCACGGTCGTTGCGGCTCACACCGATATCGGCGAACTGCGGGTCGAGGATCACCCGACAGAAGCTCTCGCGCAGCGCCTGCATCGCCGCCTGGGCATCCCGCGGGCCGGACAGGGTGATCGCCTGCACGGTTACCATCGGATAGCCCGCGCGGGACAGCGCCTGCTGCAAATCACCCGCACTATCGACCGGCAGATTCAGGCGCGAATCGGCGGTAAGCGGCGGCAGCTCTTCGCTCGCCTTGTCGCCACAGCGCTGCACTTCACCACGGTAGGCATTGATCGCCTCGACCAGGCGGGCCTCCTCGGCCACAGCAGCGCCAGCAACGCACAAGGTTGCGATCAGCAGGACGGATGACAGAACACGCATGACAGTTCTCCAGCTAAATCCCTGACGGAACGAGGCGCACCCGGCGCAGAAATGAAGCGCCATGGTGCGCGACGCTGCCACACTTGTCATCTCCGCGCAGGCACAACGCCACTGGCTGTGCGCATTGCGCCGGCTTGGCTATGATCGAAAGCCATGAATAGCCTGCCGCCGCTCCGCCCATCCTGCCCGCCCGGCACCTGCACCTGCCGGCGTGACGAGCTGCTGGAAACAGCCGGCGCCGACGTGCGCATTCTCATGCTGACCCGTCACGAGGAACGCCGCCTGCTCGAACGTCTGGAAAACGTGCAGAGCCTGGACGATCTCGAGCGCGTGCAGAAACGCATGCTCGACCAGCTCGGCATCCGCATGACCGTCGCCCCCGGGCACAACGAAGTGCGCAGCATGCGCGGCATCGCCATCGAGTTCGCCGAGCAGCCCGGTCTCTGCCGCAAGACCCGCCCCGCCATCGCCGCCGCCGTACGCCGCGGGCTGGAGAAACAGCCGGAAATCGCCTGGCGCCTGCTCGATGCGCACGACCTGCTGGGTGGGCTTTGACAGGGGCAACACAAGCCTCGCCCGAACCGGTCTCGCCCCCTTGATTCGCCAGAGCCGGCATGCCGATCGCGCCTGAGGGCCAGGCGGCGAAGCACCGACAATAAAAGTGCCTATGCTGTATCGTGGAGCAATTGCTGCGACAGCATTCTTCCTGCAAACGGAGTGGCCGAAGGGCCCTCCGCTTTCATGGCTCGCCGATTCTTGAAGCCTCTGCCATACCGCCACGCGGTCTGGTGCATGCAAGAGGCCGTACGGCGATTTGGCAGAAACCGGCAATCGGTTTCCCGTTGTTCCGAAAGCTTGCCGCCGTGGTTCCTCCCGACAGGAGCCGGCGCACTAACGCCTGTTCCCCTATCTCCGCTAGTCGGACAGGCGCTCATGACCTCAGTTTTCCGTCACATCCTCGGGCGCCATCAGCGTTCGCCCGTCTGGAGCGATCTCGCTCCCGTTCGCGACGAGTTGTTCGGCCCGGAGCGGCTCGAGCATCACGCCCGGAGCCTGGCCGCCGCCCAGCCGGTCACCCCTCGCCCTCGGGCTGTGCTGCCGCTGCACGCGCGCTTGAACGACAACGCGACGGTGCTGCTGGCGGCTTACCGCGCCAGCGCCGCCGAGCTGGAAAGTGGTCGCAGCGTGGTACCCGCCGCAGAGTGGCTGCTGGACAACTACCACCTGGTCGAGGCGCAGATCCGCGAGATTCGCGACGACCTGCCGCCAGGCTTCTACCGCCAACTGCCCAAGCTGGCTGACGGGCCTTTTGTGGGCTATCCCCGCATCTTCGGCCTGGCCTGGGCGTTCGTGGCCCATACCGACAGTCATTTCGATCCCGAGACCCTGCGCCGTTTCATCAATGCCTACCAGCAGGTCCAGCCGCTGACGATCGGCGAGCTGTGGGCCGTGGCCATTACCCTGCGCATCGTCCTGATCGAGAACCTGCGTCGTCTGAGCGATCAGATCACCGATGGCCGGGCAACCCGAATGGCCGCCGACGAGATGGCCAACCGGCTGCTCTCGGCCAGCTCGCCGGAAAAGGCGCTGGACGATGAAATTGCCGCGCGTGGCACGGCGCCGTTGTCCGAGGTCTTCGCCGCGGAACTGGCCAAGCGCTTGCGCGACCAGGACCCGCGCACCACGCCGTCACTGGGCTGGCTGGAAGAACAGCTGGGCCGCCAGGACACCTCCATCGAACAGGTGGTACAGCACTCGCAGCAGCGTCAGGGCGCCTCCAACGTCAGCGTGCGTAACGTCATCACCAGCATGCGGTTGATCTCCGATATCGACTGGACCGAGCTGTTCGAAGACGTCAGCCTGGTGGATGAGCGGCTGCGCGGCGGCAGTGCCTTTGCCGCCATGGACTTCCCGACACGCAACCTCTATCGCAGTGCCATCGAGCAACTGGCACGCGGTTCCAGCGCCAGCGAACTGGAGATAGCCGGCGCCGCGCTGGACGCCGCCAACGCCGCCAACGCCGCACCTAGCCGTGACATCGCCGACGACGAGCGCGTGGCCGACCCCGGCTACCACCTGATTGGCGAAGGCCGTCTCGGTCTCGAACGCAGCCTCGGCTTCCGCCCACCACTGGGGCTGCGCCTGAGCCGTTTTCACGTGCAGCTGGGCATCGTCGGCTATGTTGGCGCCATCCTCCTGGTTACCACCCTGCTGCTGTCCCTCGGGCTGCAGGCCATGGGCGGCGCTGGCGTGGGCGCGGGCTGGCTCGCGCTGCTGGCTCTGGTCGCCTTTCTGCCGATCACGGACCTGGCCTCGGCGCTGGTCAACCGCGTGGTCACCTGGCGTTTCGGTGCCAGCACGCTGCCGGGCCTGGACCTCACCGCCGGTGTGCCGCAGTCGATGCGCACCCTGGTCGCGGTGCCGACGCTGCTGACCAATGAAGCGGACCTGCTGGAACAGATCGAGCGAATCGAAGTGCATCACCTGGCCGGCGCCGGGGGCGACCTCACCTTCGCCCTGCTCACCGATGGCCTGGACGCCGACCAGGAAACTCTCGACAGCGACGCCCGGCTGCTGGAGGTCGCGGTCGATGCCATCGCGCGACTCAACCAGCGCTACGGCCCGGCGCCCGGCGGCAGCCGTTTCCTGATTCTGCATCGGCGCCGGCAGTACAACCCCAGCGAAGGCTGCTGGATGGGCTGGGAGCGCAAGCGCGGCAAACTGCATGAGCTGAACCAGCTGTTACGTGGCGCGACCGATACCAGTTACATGTCCCTGGCCGGCTGTACGCAGCGGATTCCCGCGGATGTGCGTTACGTGATCACCCTGGACGCGGACACGCGCCTGCCGCGTGATGCCGCCATGCGCCTGATCGGCAAGATGGCGCACCCGCTGAATCGGCCGCGATTCAGCGTACCCGAACAGCGGGTGATCAATGGCTACGCGATTCTTCAGCCGCGTGTCACGCCGTCGCTGCCCGTGGGCCGCGAAGGCTCCTTCTATCAACGGGTGTTCTCCAGCCCCGGCGGCATGGACCCCTATGCCGCCGCCGTATCCGACGTCTATCAGGATCTGTTTGGCGAAGGCTCCTACACCGGCAAAGGCATCTACGACATTGACGCCTTCGAGGCAGCGCTGGCCGGACGAGTGCCGGAAAACAGCATGCTCAGCCACGATCTGTTCGAGGGTGTGTTTGCCCGTGCGGGACTGGCGACCGACGTCGAGGTGGTGGAAGAGTTTCCCTCGCGCTACGACGTATCGGGCAAGCGCCAGCACCGCTGGACCCGCGGCGACTGGCAGCTGCTGCCGTGGATATTCGGCGCGCGCCGCGGCCCCCAGGCATTGCCCATCATCGGGCGCTTCAAGATGCTCGACAACCTGCGCCGCTCGCTGCTGGCACCGCTGAGTCTGCTGGCACTGGCCCTGTGCTGGATGCTGTCGCTGCCGGCGGCCCTGATCGGCACCTTGCTGGTGCTCGGAGCGCTGGCGATTCCCGGTTTCCTGCCTCTGTGCTTCACGCTGTTGCCGTCCCGCAGTGGCGTCAGTGCGCAAAGCCATCTGCACCGGCTGCTCGGCGACCTGCGCATGGCCGCCTCGCAAACCCTGTTGAACCTGGCGTTTCTGCCGGACCAGGCCTGGCGCATGAGCGATGCCATCATCCGCACCCTCTCACGGCTCTATGCGACTCGCAGCCACCTGCTGGAATGGACCACCGCCGCACAATCAGCCATCAGCCCGCGGCTGAAACTGAGCGGGTTCTACCGTGGCATGGCCGGCGGCACCGTGCTGGGTGTCGGCGTCGCACTGCTGGCGCTGCTGGTCGCGCCGGGGTCATGGCCACTGGTGCTGCCGTTCGCCCTGCTCTGGCTGGGTGCTCCGGCGCTGGCCCTGTGGGCCAGTCGCTCACCTCGCGTCGCCCCCAGTCAAAAACTGGCTGAAGCGGATGCCCAGGAGCTGCGCCTGATTGCACGGTGCACCTGGCGCTTCTTCGAAACCTTCGTCACCCCCGCCGACAACATGTTGCCGCCGGACAATTTCCAGGAAGAGCCCAAGCCGGTCGTCGCGCGCCGAACCTCGCCCACCAACATGGGCCTGTATCTGCTTTCGACCGTCACCGCACGTGATTTCGGCTGGGCCGGCACGCTGCAGACACTCGAGCGAATGGAGACGACGCTGGACAGCATGAGCCGCCTGCAGCGCCATCGTGGGCATTTCTTCAACTGGTACGCCACCGAGGACATGCGCGCGCTGGAACCAGCCTATGTCTCGGCCGTGGACAGCGGCAATCTCGCCGGCCACCTGATCGCCCTCGCCAATGCCTGCGAAGAATGGCTCGACCAGCCCCAGGTGCCGCATGCCCGCCAGGGCCTGCACGACAACCTGATACTGGCGCGTCAGGCCATCGCCGCGCTGCCGGCGGCCAATGGCGAGCGCGGCCAGCCGTTGCTCGGCGTGCTCGATGAGATCGCCACGCAAATAGGCGACGCGCAAGCGCTCGACACCCGTTCGGCAACGCTCCGGCAATTGGCCGAGAAGGCCGTTCGCGTCACGCAGGAAATCAGCCCATCCGCCACGGATGACGAAGATGCGCAGGCGCTTCACTTCTGGATCAACGCCCTGTGCCAGACGCTGGCCGAACACGCGCGGGATCGCCAGCTATCCACCGAGTCGCTGGCAGCGATGCAGGCGCGCCTGCGCGGCGTGGCTGCCAGCGCACGGGAGATGGCGCTGGATATGGACTTCGCCTTTCTGCTCGACCCCGAGCGCAAGCTGCTGTCGATCGGTTACGGTCTGGCCGACAACAGCCTGGACCCCAGCTGCTACGACCTGCTGGCCTCCGAAGCCCGCCTGGCCAGCCTGTTCGCCATTGCCAAGGGCGATGTCACCACGCGGCACTGGTTCCGCCTGGGCCGCACGGCGACACCGCTGGGTAATGCATCCGCGCTGATTTCCTGGTCGGGCTCGATGTTCGAATACCTGATGCCGTCACTGGTCATGCGCGCCCCGGCGGGCAGCCTGCTGGAGCAGACCAATCGTCTGGTCGTGCAGCGCCAGCAGGAATATGGCAATGACCACCACGCGCCCTGGGGCGTTTCGGAATCGGCCTATAACGCCCGCGACATGGAGTTCACCTACCAGTACTCCAACTTCGGCGTGCCGGGCCTGGGCCTCAAGCGAGGGCTGGCGGAAAACCTGGTGATCGCGCCCTATGCCACCGGGCTCGCGACCATGGTCGACGCGACTGGCGCCCAGGCGAACTTCCGGCGCATGACGGAGATGGGTGCGCTCGGGCGCTACGGCTTCTTCGAAGCGCTGGACTTCACTCCGACACGCCTGCCGGATGGCCAGGCGTTCGTCATCGTGCGCAATTACATGGCGCACCATCAGGGCATGACCATCGTCGCCATCGCCAATACCTTGCAAGACGGCCAGATGCGCGCACGCTTCCATCGCGAGCCGATGATCCAGGCCTGTGAACTGCTGCTGCAGGAACGCATGCCGCGTGATGTCGCCATCGCCCACCCGCGTGCCGAAGAAGTGAAGATCCGCGCCGTCGAGGGCGGCGGTGATCCGCAATCACTGCGCCGCCTGAAAGGCTCAGCCGCTGGCAGCGCGCCGGTTACCCATCTGCTCAGCAACGGCCGCTACGCCGTGATGCTCACCGCAGCCGGTGCCGGCTACAGCCGCTGGCGCGACCTCGCGATCACGCGCTGGCGCGAGGACGTCAGCCGGGACGACTACGGCTCCTTCGTCTTCCTGCGCGATACCGAAGACGGCAGGGTCTGGCCCGCAGGCGGACAGCCGCTGGGCAGCGATGCGCTCAGTCACGAGGTGATATTCGGTGAGGATCATGCCGAGTTCATTCGTCACGATCTGGACCTGACCACCACGATGGACGTGCTGGTATCCGGAGAGGACGACAGTGAAGTGCGCCGCGTCTCGCTCGCCAACAGCGGTCGCGAAGCGCGGGACATCGAACTGACGTCCTACAGTGAAGTGGTGCTGACCACGCCGGCCACCGACAATGCGCATCAGGCGTTCGCCAAACTGTTCGTGGTGACCGACTACCTGCCCGAATTCGGCGCCTTGACCGCCACCCGCCGCCTGCGCAGCGAGGGCGAACAGCCGATCTGGGCCGCGCACTTCGCCGTGGTGGAAGGCGAAATCCTGTCCGACCCGCAGTATGAGACCGATCGCGCCCGCTTCATCGGCCAGCGACCGAGCGTGGCCGCTGCCGCGGTGGTCGCCGAAGGCCAGCCGCTGTCGAACAGCGTCGGCACGGTGCTCGATCCGATCTTCTCACTCAAGTACCGGGTCAGGGTGGCGCCGGGCAAGGTCGCCCGCGTAGCGTTCTGGACCCTGGTCGCCGACTCGCGTGACGAGCTGCTGAGCCTGATCGAGAAGCACCACGACCGCAGCGCCTACGACCGCGTCAAGACCCTGGCCTGGACTCAGGCCCAGGTGCAGCTGCGCCATCTCGACATCAAACCGGCCGAAGCCGCCGACTTCCAGCGCCTGGCCGCGCCCATTCTCTATGCCGATCCGAAATTCCGCGCGCCGTCGGCTGCGATCATCCAGGGTGCCGGCGCCCAATCCGGCCTGTGGCCGCACGCGATTTCGGGCGATCTGCCGATCGTGCTGCTGCGCATCGACGATATCCAGGACATCGCCCAGGTCCGCCAGTTACTCGGTGCCCATGAGTACTGGCGGATGAAGCGCCTGGCGGTGGACCTGGTGATTCTCAACGAGCACGCCAGTTCCTATCTGCAGGATCTGCAGATCGCCATCGAAACCGCGGTGCGCAGCAGCCAGTCACGTCCGCGCTTCGGCGCCGAGCTTGCCCAGGGATCGGTGTACATGCTGCGCGCCGACCTGTTGAGCGGCGAGGCACGCGCCCTGCTGCGCAGCGTCGCTCGCGTAGCACTGATAGCCCGCCGCGGGCCGATCGACAAGCAGCTGGCCAACACATTGCTCCCGGGCGACACCGTGGCAGCGCATTTCGCTACCCCGCCCTCGCGGCCGGTCGTTGCGGCACCGGGCCCTACCGGCAGCGAACTGGCACAAGGGCTGGAGTTCTTCAACGGCCTCGGCGGTTTCGACAAGGACGGCCGCGAATACGTGACACTGCTGGAGTCGGGCAGCACGACACCGGCGCCGTGGATCAACGTGATCGCCAACCCGCGCTTTGGCTTTCAGGTCTCGGCGCAGGGCAGCGGCTATACCTGGGCGGAAAACAGCCGGGAAAATCAGCTCACGCCCTGGTCCAACGACCCGGTCACCGATCCCTGCGGCGAAGCCTTCTATGTGCGCGACGAACGCAGCGGCGCGCTGTTCAGCCCAACCGCCCAACCGATCCGCGATGACGGCCTCTATGTGGCGCGGCACGGCCACGGCTACAGCCGCTTCGAGCACCAGGCCGAAGGCATTGCGCTGGATCTGCTGCAATACGTCGCCCTTGGCGACCCGATCAAGATTTCCCGACTGACGCTGCGCAACCTGTCATCCGAGCCTCGCCGACTGTCGGTCACCAGTTATAGCGAATGGGTGCTCGGCACCGCCCGCGGCGCCTCCGGGCCTTTCATCGTCACCCAGCGCGACGCCAGCAGCGGCCTGTTGCTGGCGCACAACCCGTGGAGCAGCGCCTTTCCCGGGCGTATTTCATTCGCCGATCTGGGTGGACGACAAACGGCCTGGACGGCTGATCGCAGTGAATTCCTTGGCCGCAACAGCGGCCCCGCCACGCCGGCGGCGCTGCTTACTGGCAAACCGTTATCCGCCAGCGTCGGCGCAGGCATGGACCCTTGCGCGGCATTGCAGTGCGGGGTCCAGCTCGCCCCTGGGGAGAGCGTCGAGATCGTCGCCTTCCTTGGCCAGTGCGCGTCGGCTGATGAGGCGCGTGCGCTGGTCGAGCGTTATCGCCAAGCCGATCTCGACGCAGTGCTGCGTGAAGTCACGGACCACTGGCACCGCGCCCTTGGCTCGGTACAGGTGAAAACGCCGGACCGGGCGATGGACATCATGCTCAACGGCTGGCTGCTGTATCAGACCCTCGCCTGCCGCATCTGGGCGCGCTCGGCTTTCTATCAGGCCAGCGGCGCCTATGGCTTTCGCGATCAGTTGCAGGACGGCATGGCACTGACGTTTTCGCAGCCAGAGGCC
Organism: Stutzerimonas stutzeri; assembly: GCF_000935215.1. GTDB lineage: Bacteria > Pseudomonadota > Gammaproteobacteria > Pseudomonadales > Pseudomonadaceae > Stutzerimonas. The sequence continues at coordinate 40,601 of NZ_JXXD01000024.1, read as the reverse complement.
ACCCGCAGCCACATCCTGCGCGCGGCCAGTCGCCAGTTTCCCGAAGGCGACGTACAGCACTGGTGGCTGCCGCACTCCGGTCAGGGTGTGCGCACGCGCATTTCCGACGACCGTGTCTGGCTCGCATTCGCCACGGCAACCTATGTTCAGGTTTCCGGCGACGCAGCGATTCTCGAAGAGCCGGTGAGCTTTCTCGAAGGACCGTTGCTCAAGCCAGGCGAGCACGATGCCTTCTTCCAGCCGATGATCGCGGACGAGGCTGCCTCACTGTTCGAACACTGCGCCCGCGGGCTGGACCAGTGCCTGGAACTGACCGGCGAGCTGGGTTTTCCGCTGATCGGTGGTGGCGACTGGAACGACGGCATGAACCGCGTCGGAGAACACGGCAAGGGCGAGAGCGTCTGGCTCGGCTGGCTGCTGCTGCGCACCATCGAACTCTTCGCGCCGCTGGCTGAGCAGCGAGGCAGCGTGGCTGGCGCCCAGCGCGCCGAACGCTGGCGCGAACACGCCCTGGCACTTGCTGATTCGCTGGAAGAAAAGGCCTGGGATGGCGAGTGGTACCGCCGCGCAACCTTCGACGACGGCACCTGGCTGGGCTCCAAAGACAGCGACGAGTGCCGCATCGACTCCATTGCCCAGTCCTGGGCGGTGTTGTCCGGCGCAGCGGACCCCGCTCGCGCGAAACAGGCCATGGCTTCCGTGCAGCACCACCTGATCCGCGAGCATGACGGTCTGGCCCTGCTGTTCACCCCGCCATTCGACAAGACGCCGAAGGAGCCCGGCTACATCAAGGGATATCCGGCGGGCCTACGCGAGAACGGCGGTCAATACAGCCACGCTGCGATGTGGGCCATGCTCGCCTTTGCCAAGCTCGGTGATGGCGATGCAGCGTGTGGGATGTTCAAGCTGCTGAACCCGATCAATCACGCGCTGACACCGAAAGAAAGCCAGCGCTACAAGGTCGAACCCTACGTGGTCGCGGCGGACGTCTACGGCGTCGCACCGCACAACGGCCGCGGCGGCTGGACCTGGTACACCGGCGCTGCCGGCTGGATGTATCGCGCCGGCGTCGAAGGCATCCTCGGCATCCGCCGCGAAGGTGAATGGCTGATCGTCGATCCGTGCATCAGCAGCCACTGGCCGGCGTTCGAAGCCACCATCACCATGGGCGAAACGCGCTACGCCATCCGCGTGGAAAACCCAGGCCAGGCCAACCGCGGCATCCAGCACGCGCGGCTGGATGAAGGCCCGCTCGATTGCATGAACGGATACGTACGACTTGCGCTGGATGGAGGGCAACATCAGGTCGTGTTGACGCTGTAGATCCAGCCCGGTAGCCGTCCGGGGCTCGCTGCGCTGCTGCTCGGGCGGTCAACGATCGCCATGGCACCAGCGCATGCATGTGCGTGGCCTTTGACGCTCGTCATTCTTTTCCAACGGGGGCTACAAGAAACTCGCGCCGCGGCCGATACAAGTCCGCGGCCAGTGAGGCCGTTTCAGTCAACACATTAAGGAAAGAGCATGTTTAACAAGCTGACGATGAGCGCTGTGGCCCTGGGTTTTGCCCTGCTATCCGGTTGCGCCTCCGTACCGATGGAATCAGCGGACAAGGATCAGGCACTCAAGTCGTTCTCGACACCGCCGCAGGACCAGGCTGGTCTGTACATCTTCCGCGACTCGTCCCTTGGGGCGGCCGTGAAGAAAACCATCAAGATTGATGACGAGGTCATCGGCGAGACCGCTGCCAAGACCTATTTCTATCGCCTTGTCAGTCCTGGCCCCCATGTACTTGCAACCGAATCCGAGTTCGGCGACAACCTGCTTGAGCTGAACGCCCAGGCCGGCAAGAACCATTACGTCCGTCAGTCGATCAAGATGGGCGTGTTCGTCGGTGGCGCCAAACTGACCGAAGTATCTGAAAGCGAAGGCCAACAAGGCGTGCGCAACACCAAGCTGGCGCGCTGATCCGAGCCGTCGGGGTGGGGTAAACCTCACCTCGACACCCTTCCGGCTAACCGGCCATCACGCCCCCACTCGCCCGGCGGCCAGTCCCAAACCGGCCGCAAGCCATTACAATGCGCGACTTTCGATTCAAATCCGGTCCGCGCCATGTCCCTGCCCAAGCACCATCTCGAACTGCTCGCCCCCGCCCGGGATGCAAGCATTGCCCGTGAAGCCATCCTGCATGGCGCCGATGCGGTGTATATCGGCGGCCCGAGCTTCGGTGCGCGGCACAACGCCGAGAACAGCGTCGCGGGCATTGCCGAGCTGGTGAAATTCGCCCACCTGTTTCATGCGCGGGTGTTCGTCACCATCAACACCATCCTGCACGACGACGAGCTGGAAACCGCGCGCACGCTGATCCACCAGCTGTACGAGATCGGCGTCGATGCGTTGATCGTGCAGGACATGGGCATCATGGAGCTGGATATTCCGCCCATCGAGATTCATGCCAGCACCCAGACCGACATCCGCACACTGGAACGGGCCAAGTTCCTCGACAAGGCCGGCTTCTCGCAGCTGGTTCTCGCCCGCGAGCTGAACCTGCAGGAAATCCGCACGATTTACGATGAAGTGGATTCGACGCTGGAGTTCTTCATCCATGGCGCGCTGTGCGTCGCCTTTTCCGGCCAGTGCAACATCAGCCACGCGCAGACCGGGCGCAGCGCCAACCGCGGCGACTGCTCCCAGGCCTGTCGCCTGCCCTACACGCTGAAGGACGATCAGGGCCGCGTGGTGGCCTTCGAAAAGCATCTGCTGTCGATGAAGGATAACAACCAGAGCGCCAACCTTAGCGCCCTGGTCGACGCCGGCGTGCGTTCGTTCAAGATCGAGGGGCGCTACAAGGATGTGAGCTACGTGAAGAACATCACCGCTTACTACCGCCAGCGCCTGGACGGCATCCTCGCCGAACGCCCTGACCTGGCCCGCGCCTCCAGCGGCCGCACTGATCACTTCTTCGTGCCGGACCCGGACAAGACCTTCCACCGCGGCAGCACCGACTACTTCGTCACCGACCGCAAGATCGACATCGGCGCCTTCGATTCGCCGACCTTCACCGGCCTCGCCGTCGGCGAAGTACTCAAGGTCGGCAAGCATGATCTGACCGTGCAGACCCGCGAGCCGCTGTCCAACGGTGACGGCCTCAACGTGCTGATCAAGCGCGAGGTGGTGGGTTTCCGCGCCAGCGTGGTCGAGCCGCTGAAGCAGTTCGAGGAAGATGGTCAGTCGTTCTGGCAGTACCGCGTCGAACCCAACGAAATGCCCGCCGCCATGCGTCAGGTGCGCCCGAACCATCCACTCAATCGCAACCTGGACCACAACTGGCAGAACGCGCTGTTCAAGACCTCCGCCGAGCGCCGCATCGGCGTACGTTGGCTGGCAAAATTGCGCGCCGATGAGCTGGAGCTGCACGTCACCAGCGAGGAAGGCGCCTATGCCAGCGTGTCGCTGGCCGGCCCGTTCGGCGAAGCGAAGAAGCCCGAGCAGGTGCCCGGCCAGATCGCCGATCTGCTGAGTCAGCTGGGCACCACCATCTACCACGCCGAAGAAGTCGAAGTGGATGCACCGCAGGCCTTCTTCATCCCCAACTCGCAACTCAAGGCGCTGCGCCGCGAAGCCATCGAGGCGCTGGGCGAAGCGCGCGAAGCCATCCGTCCGCGCGGCGGGCGCAAGCCGGTCAGCGTGCCGCCGCCGGTCTACCCGGAGTCGCACCTGTCGTTCCTCGCCAACGTCTACAACGAGAAGGCCCGCGCCTTCTATCACCGCTACGGTGTGCAGCTGATCGATGCGGCCTACGAGGCCCACGAGGAAACCGGCGAGGTGCCGGTGATGATCACCAAGCACTGCCTGCGCTTCTCCTTCAACCTCTGCCCGAAGCAGGCCAAGGGCGTCACCGGGGTGCGCACCAAGGTCGCGCCGATGCAGCTGGTGCATGGCGATGAAGTGCTGACCCTGACCTTCGACTGCAAGCCCTGCGAGATGCACGTGGTGGGCAAGATGAAGGGCCATATCCTCGACCTGCCGCTGCCGGGCAGCGGCAGCAGCGTGGTCGGGCACATCACGCCGGACGATCTGATGAAGACCATCCGCAACAAGCCGCACGCCTGACGTCCATACATCCGGGGAGGCGCTGCCGTGACTGTACTTGCGACATGGGCAGAGATCCGCTCGCTCTATCGACAATGCCAACCCGGCGTGTTCACGGCGAGCTTCACGCATGGCGGGCTGCGCATGGTCTGGCCGTCCTGGGCGCTGACGATCGCTGTAGGCATATTGCTGGTTGGGACCTTGCTCAATAGCCAGTCACCTTTGCAGGGGTTGGCTGCCATGGCCGGCGCACTGCTTGCTCTGTTTGGCATGCTGCTGGCCCGGGAGCGCTATTGCGCGTGGTACTACCGGGATATCTATGCCCGTGAAACGCTGAACCGCTACGGTTTTCTACGCCGCGAAGAACTGCTGCGCTACGCACTGTTCCGAAATACCCTTGTAGAGCGCGGGCTCAACGCAGCGGACATTCAGGAGTTGGCGCGCATCGCCGAGATCGCCGGCCCGCCACCTCAGGAACGCTGGGTCTCCCAGAATCTCGTCATCGTCATGCTGGTTTCGGCGATCGTCAGTCTGTCGACGGACGTCATCAAGCTGACCGATACCTGGATCGCCGGAAAAGGCATCGTATTCGTGCTGGCGTTAGCCACGGTTACATATGTGGTTCTAGCCCTGTTGGACGGCATCCGCAGCAACCAGCATCGTGACCGGGTAATCGGCCGCTGCCTGGAGCGTGCGGCATTGGATATCGCACGCACCCAGGCCGCCTACAGCACACCGCAGGCATCTTTCGAAAGCACCGCTACGCATGAATAGCCGCAGCTTTCCGAGCTAACTCTGCGGAAGCCTGCTGATCCCACCGCAACAACCAAGCCCGGCAGCGGATCACACGTAGCCCAGCTACACCGCCGTGCCGCTGGCAGGCCTGGCTAAGCGATAGGTCGCAAGGCTGCAAAGCAACAGGCCGGCGACCGCGAGCAAGCCGGCGGCGACGCCAATCTCACGCAACCCCAGATGGCTGACAACAAGACTGCCGAGCAAGGCGCCGCCGCCGATTCCGACGTTGTAGATGCCGGAGAACATGGCCATGGCAACGTCGGTCGCGTCCGAAGCCAGGTTCAGTACCTTCGATTGCACGGCCAGGCCGAAGCACATCCCGGCGATACCCCAGATCACCACCACCGCACCGAGCAGCGAACTCTCGCGCGAAGCCGGCAGCAACACCAGCAGACAGATCGCCATGACCGCGATCGCCGCGATCAGAAAGCCCCTCGGATAGCGCGCGCTGTATCGGCTGAACAGCAACGAACCGAGCAGACCGGCACCGCCGAAGAGCAACAGCAGGACGGTGGTCATGTCGCCGCTCAGGTGCGCGACGGTTTGCGCAAAGGGCTCGATGTAGGTGTAGGCGGTGAATTGCGCGGTGATGACCAACGCGGTCAGCACATAGGCGGTCAACAGCGCAGGGCGTTTGAACAGCACCGGCAGGCTGCGCAACGAACCGGAATTCTGGCTCGGCAGCGATGGCAGTGTCCGCGCCAGGACGACCAGCACCAGCGCGGCGATCACGCCGATGGCCAGGAAGGTGGTGCGCCAGTCCAGCGCCTCGCCCACCACGCGCCCCAGCGGGATGCCCAGCACCATCGCCAGCGCACTGCCGGTCGCCAGCAGGCCCAGGGCTTGCGCCTGCTTGCCTGCGGGCGCGACACGCACCGCCAGCGATGCGGTGATCGACCAGAACACCGCGTGCGCCAGGGCGATGCCAATCCGGCTGAGCATCAGCATGCCGTAGCTCGATGCCACGCTCGAAACCAGATGGCTGCCGATGAACACCACGAAGACCAAGACGAGCAGTGTGCGCCGCTCGAAATTGCGCGTCAGCAGCATCATCGGCAACGACATCAGCGCAACCACCCAGGCGTAGATGGTCAGCATCAGCCCGACCTGGGATGGCGGCATGTCGAACGAGCGGCCGATGTCACTTAGCAGCGCCACAGGGACGAACTCGGTGGTGTTGAAGATGAAGGCGGCCAGCGCCAGTGCGATAACGCTGAGCCAGCTCCCGGCCGGGGAGCTTTGCGATTCGTTCATGGAGAAGTGGGTCTGGTAGCGATTCAGTCGAAGCAAAGCGCGACGAATGAGGGTGTAAGGGCGACGGTTCCTGCCCGAATGCCATGACACACGCGGCCCGCACGCGCGAAGCGAGCAGGAAGGCAGCGGGAGCGGATGGAGTGAGGGACGGGACAGTAGAAGCGGCGCGGATTCTACGCCCGCCATCCACTGATGTCAGGTCGCAAACGTGCGCCACGACGAGCGGCCGCAAAGGCGTCGGCGCTGCCGGTGGTTCGTCACTGCGCTCTGCCGCTGCCTGACTTCCGTTCGGCATCCTGGCGAAACTTTCCAGGCGAGCGCCAGCCGTACCTACAGAACCCATTTCAGGACTGGAGTACGTATGGCTTACCCGAAAATTCCCGCTCAGCAGCAGGACCGCCTACCCGGTCGCGAAACCGAAATGCACCCGCAGGCCGAGTTCATCCGCGACAGCTACAAGGGCAGTGGCAAGCTGGCCGGAAAGGTCGCGCTGATCAGTGGCGGCGACAGCGGCATCGGTCGCGCGGCAGCGGTGCACTTCGCCCGTGAAGGTGCGGACGTCGCGATCATGTATCTCGACGAACACGAGGACGCCGAAAACGCCCAGCGGATGGTGGAGGCCGAAGGCCAGCGCTGCCTGTTGATCGCTGGCGACATCCGCGACAGCCGCCACTGCAACGATGCCGTCGAACAAACCGTGAAGGCCTTCGGCCGGCTGGACGTGCTGGTCAACAATGCCGGCCGCCAGGAGGTGCAGACCCGCCTCGAGGACATCACCGACGAGCAGTGGGAGAAGACCTTCGCCACCAACATCCACGGCTACTTCTATCTCACCCGTGCCGCCCTGCCCCATCTGCAGGCCGGCGCCTCGATCATCAACACCACCTCGATCAACTCCTTTATCGGTCACCCGCTACTGGTCGACTACACCTCGACCAAGGGCGCGATCGATGGCTTTACCCGTGCGCTGTCACAGCAGTTGATCGAGCGCGAGATCCGCGTCAACCAGATCGCGCCAGGCCCGATCTGGACGCCGCTGCAGCCACCGTCGCTCGGCAAGCACGACCCGCAGATGCTCGAAGATTTCGGCAGCCAGATGCCCATGGGCCGCTGCGGCCAACCGTCCGAACTGGGTCCGGCTTATGTCTATCTGGCCTGCGACGACTCCTCTTACGTCAGCGGCCAGACCATTCACATCAATGGCGGCAAGGTGGTTAACGGCTAGCCGGCGGTGGAAAGCCCGGGCCGGCGCGGCTCCAGGCGAAGCATCGGGTAATGAGTCCGCACGGAACCATCGTGCGGCTCGCCGCGCCCAAGGATCAGTACCCATGCGTTGACCGCTATCGGTCCAGACGCCCGCCACCGCAGCCTCGCTGCATATGAAAGGTGAAGTCATGACCCAGATTCTAATTGCCGCTTTCGACCGCTATGCCGAAGCAGAGAAAGTGAAAGCCGAACTCGTGAGCGAGGGAGTGTCCAGCGACGACATCCAGATATCGGCATCCTTCAACAGCGACACCGTCGACAGCAGCCGTGTGGAAGTGGTCGGCGAAGAGCCAGGTGAAGACGCAACAGTGGCCGACAAGATCAGCAGTTTCTTTCACAAGGTCTTCGGCGACGAATCGAGCCAGCATGCCGGTCGTTACCCCGAAGCGGCCCGCCGCGGATCGACCATCGTCACCGTAACGCTGGAGGACGACAGCCGGGTTTCCGCAGTCGAGCGTGTCATGGAGCGCAACGGCGCCATCGATATCGACGAGCGCAGCGCCAACTGGGGCGACGACGATGCCACCCCGGTGACAGCCAGCACCGAGACGCTGACCACCGGCTACCCGGACGCCACCTCGATCAGCGTCGATGAGCGCGAACTGGACGGCAGCTCGACACCGGATCGCGGTGCGGATCTCGGCTCGATTCCCGGCCGCGCGGAAAACGAAAAGGCTGCCCGGCGCGACAACACCGCGGGTCGCGTACGCATCATCCCGCGCTAGGGCGACCAGGCGGTTTCGTCTGCCAGCAGCGCCTGCAGTGCCAGCGCATTGCTAACCGCAGCGCCGCTGGCGGTATTGTCGAAGATGCACCAGCACGGCACGCCGGACCGAGCAGAAGTCCGCAACTCGCCAGCCAGCCGCTCCAGCCATTCGGCCGAGTACGCAGAATGGTAGATGCGTGGCGAACCGTGCAGTCGGTAGTAGCGCATGCCCGACCAGCCGCCCGCCTGCTCTGCTCCTGCAATTGGCGAAGGATCCGCCGCCACCCGTGCGATACGCCAATGCTCGAGCAGCTCACCGGCGTCCAGCCAGCTCGCATGCCGCGGTTCGAGTACCAGCGCACCGTCGTAGCGTGCGCGCATGGCAGCGAAGAAGTCCTCCGCCGTTGAAGGATCGAAGGTCAGCGATGGCGGCAATTGCAGCAACAGGCAGCCGAGCTTTTCAGCCAGCTCGGTCGATTCGCCGAGAAAGCGCTCGAGCGCCTCGTCACACTCGCGCAAGCGCAGCTCATGGCTGATCTGCCTGGGCATCTTCACGCAAAAGCGGAAGTCCTCCGGCACGCTCGCCGCCCACTTGCGATAGGTGGCCGGACGATGCGGTCGGTAGAACGAGCTGTTGATCTCGACCACCGATAGCTCTCCGCTGTAGCGCTGCAGGTGCGTGCCTTGCTCAGCGAATGCCGGCCACGCCTCGCGCGGCAGGCTCCAGCCGGCACAGCCGATACCAATCATCTTGCGCACTTCCATCCCCAACACTCCTGCCCATCGTTCCGGCCCGATTACCGCGGTGTGCTTTAAACTTGCGCCCACCTGCCCCACGAAACCCGGTTGACTCATGAAGCAGCGCGCCGTCACACCTTTTCAGATATTCATCCTGTTGCTATCGGTCTACGTGATCGGTGCGCTGGTGGCCGATCTGGTGTTCGACCTGCCCGACGACGTATCGACTCTGCTCGGGTATCTGGACAACATCGTGTGCTTCTTTTTCTTCATCGATTTCTGGATGCGCCTGCAGGAAGCCGACGACAAGCTGCGCTTCATGCGCTGGGGCTGGATCGACTTGCTGGCCAGCGTACCGGCGGGCGGGTTGCAGGCGGCCAAGCTGTTTCGGGCCTTCCAGATTCTGCGGGTGCTGCGGGCGATCAAGTCGTTGCGGCTGATCTGGCGAATCCTGTTCCGCAACCGCGCCGAAGGCATCGTCGCCTCCGCCGCCACGGCAACCATGCTGCTGGTAGCGTTTGGCGCGCTGACCATGCTGCTGGTGGAAGCGCCGAACCCAGAGAGCTCGATCAACACGCCGGAAGAGGCACTGTGGTGGGCGTTCGTCACCGTGACCACGGTCGGCTACGGCGACTTCTATCCGGTCACCACTCTGGGCCGTATCGTCGCGGTGCTGCTGATGGTGTCCGGAGTCGGTCTGTTCGGTAGCTTCGCCGCCTACATCGGTTCGCTGTTCGTCGCCGACCGCAACGAGGAAGACAACCGCGACCAGCTGGCCGACCGCGAAACCCTGCAGCGACTACTGGTACAGGTGGAATGCCTGACTGAAGAAGTGCGCAGCCTGAAGCTGCAGCTGGGGGACGATCGCCGTGACGATGGCGATCCGGCAGAGCGAGGGGTTTGATTCGGAGCCCCTGCGTCAACAGACGCAAGGGCTACCGGCTGCGATCAGTTGGCGAAGTACGCCTGAGCGCGAGCCACTTCCGCTGGTGTCGGCTTGTACACGGTCCACTGATCACCCACGTTCTTCTTGTAGCGGACCTCGTTCTTCTCTACGTCGAACTCGTAGAACGGGTACACCTCGCGCAGGTTGTAGAACGCGGCAGGTTGCGAAGAAAAGGATGTCGGCGACCAGATAGCCGCTGTTGAATTTCAACGGGATCAGACCATACATAGGCTCCATTCCCGGCTTCTCGGCGCGGAAGCGGTACTGGCCGAAGCTGGTGGCCTTGTAGGTCTTGCTGACGGGGTTCTTCAGCACTAGCGGCGCGTCCTGGTTGATCTTGATTGCCAGGTCCGGATCGGTGGAGCGCAGCGAAGTGGTGGCGTTGCAGGCCGAAAGCAGTGTGGCAGCAACGGCTACGGCAAGAATGTGTTGGCGTTCATCTGTAATTCCCTGTTGTCCATCAAAAATCGACAGCTCTCATCCAGCCGGCTCGACCGGGCTGTTTGCCATCCATTGCGGCGCGCACTATAGGGCATCTATGAATAATGGCCAACCGCCACCCTTACGGACAATTTGCTTTCTTGATTGCAGTCAGGCGCGAGAGAAAAGCCAGCGCCGGCCTCTATAATCTCCGGCCGGCCATGCGCGCCGCCGAGCAAACGAGCGCAACGCGAGTCGTACAAAGAAGACTGATCAGCAAAGGTGTCGATCATGGCCAAGACCGGGGGCAAGCAGTTCAAATCCATCAGGCTCGAACGTCTGGCGCGCTTCCTCGACTGGGCAACGGCGCGATATCCGGAATTCACCGCGAAGAAGCATCACCAGGAAAAGTGGTTCACCCCGTACGTCGGCTATCCCATCGTCGGATTGGCTCGCACGGCCAAAGCGTTCTGGTTGGGGCTGCATGGGCAGGCGGTGGATGAACTGCTGGCGGCACCTGCTGCAGACGAGTTGCTCGATCGGGTCGTCAGTCGTGATCTCGGCGAGATCCATTGCAGCGTGGATGTGTTCGGCAGCGAGAAGACCTTCAGCCTGGGCTCGCCGGTCCATCTGCTGGAGCCGGACTGGGCGCTGCGTCTGGACGATAGCCCGCGGCGCGACGATTTCGCCGACAACCTGAAACAGGCCGTACAGCGTTATGTGCGCAATCGGCTGCAGGTGCTCGAACGGCCCTTCGCCGAAATGGACGAGGACGAGCGGCAGCGGTGCCTGGCGCGCATCCGCCCGGAACTGCCACGGGTTGATGAATTTCTGCCGCATGCCATCGCCACCCTCAACGAGATTCACCATGAGCTGCGCTACGTGGTGGCCTTGCAGCGCGGCAATCTCACCCTCGAATTGCCGCGGCGGGTTCCTTCCGGCCAGGATCATCTGCTCAGCGTGGCGGAAGTCGAGACGTGGAAGCGCCAGGATCGCGACGAGCTGCAGGCCACCTTCGAGCGCATGCTAGAGCTCGCCGGCGATTTCGACCTGCAACTGCTCGGGCACAAGCGTCTTACCGAGCTCATCGCTCTGGAACCCGGCCGCATGCGCAAGGCGATTCGCGCAGCCCGCCGCGAGCACGAGGAAAAAATGGCGTTTGCCGTGCTGCTGGAGAACAACCCGCGCTTCGTCCACTACCACAAGCTCTACCCGGCCCGGCGCCTGACGCGACGCTGGACCGCCCTGCTCGGCCCGACCAACAGCGGCAAGACCCATCGCTCTATCGAGGCGATGGCGGCGGCCGAACACGGCATCTATCTGTCGCCGCTGCGCCTGATGGCGCTGGAAAACCAGGAGCGCATTGAGGCGATGGGCGTGCCCTGCTCACTTGTCACCGGCGAGGAAGAAATCATCCGCGAAGGCGCCACACACTTCTGCTGCACCGTGGAGGAGTTCGCGCGTTTCCGCCATCAGCATTGGGATGTGGTGGTGGTCGACGAGGTACAGATGATGGCCGACTCGCAACGTGGCTGGGCCTGGGTCGATGCACTGGTCAGCGCTCATACGCCGCAACTGATGATGACCGGGCCAGCGCTGATCGAACCCTCGTTGCGCACGCTTTGCGATCTGTGCAAGGACAAGCTGGTGGTGCAGCGCACCAAGCGCCTGTCCCCGGTTGAAGTCGCCCGCCACGCCACGACGCTGGAACGCCTGGAACCCGGCTCGCTGCTGGTGGCATTCAGCCGCAAGCTGGTGCTGGAGCTCAAGGGCATGCTCGAAAGCGCCGGCAAGAGCGTCTCGGTAGTCTACGGTGCGCTCTCGCCCGAGGTCCGACGCGAGCAGGCCCGGCGCTTCCGCGAGGGCGAGGCGGACATCATGGTCGCTACCGATGCGGTCGGTATGGGCCTCAACCTGCCGGCGCACACGCTGTGTTTCTATACCGATGAGAAATTCGACGGCATCCAGAATCGCCAGCTCAAGGTGCAGGAGGTCAAGCAGATCGGCGGCCGCGCCGGGCGCTTCGGTCACCACGACAGCGGCGAGATCACTGCGCTGGACCCGCAGACGCTCAAGTCCATCCGCCGCCTGTTCAACAGTCCGGACGCGCCGGTGGACCTGAGTCAGTTCCAGGTGCGCCCATCCATCGATCACCTGTCCGCCATTTCCGAACTGATGGGCGAGCCAAGCCTGCTGCGGTCCTGGCTGACCTTCAACCGCAACATAAACTACGGCGAGGCATTTATCTCGGTGCTGCCGGACGAACTGGCCGAATGGATCGAGCTGATAGACGACCCGAAGATTCCGCTCTGGCTGCGCTGGACGTTCGCCTGCACGCCGATCCGCGGCGGCTTCGGCAGCCCGGCCAGTCAGCATGCCCAACGCTGGATCAAGCGAGTCGCCGAAGGCCACGCCATTCCGATGCCCAAGCTGCTGCTCGGCAGCGACCTGTCCAGCCTGGAAAGTACCCTGCATGTGGTGGAAACCTACCTGCATCTGGCCCGCAGCCTGCCCGAGCATTTTCCCGAGCACGACGACGGTGAAGACGCGCGCAAGCTGCTCAACGACGCCATCACCCGTGAACTGTCACGCCAGCGCAAACCGCGGGCTGCACGACGCGGCGGCGGCCGCAAGGCCGGTCGACGACGCTGAGAATATCCACTAACCACGATCCAGCCAGGCCGGCCGCTCTATAATCGCCGCTTTGCTGCCGAGCGCGAGCCTGCCATGCCGATCAAGTACGCCCGTCGTCTGACCGATCGCCGACGGTCCGCCCATAGCAATCGTCAGCTCGGCCTGTGCCTCGCGTTTGTCGCGGGTGCCGCCAATGCCGGCGGGTTCATCGCCGTCCAGCAGTACACCTCGCACATGACCGGTATCGTTTCGGCAATGGCCGACAACCTGGCCCTCGGTGCCGCCGATCTGGCGCTGGCAGGCTTCGGTGCATTGCTCTCGTTCGTTCTTGGCGCAATGTGCTCGACGCTGATGATCAATTTCTCGCGGCGTCGCCGCCTGCATAGCCAGTACGCGCTACCGCTGGCGCTGGAAGCCGGACTGTTGCTGCTATTCGGTATCCTCGGCGCACGGCTGATGACGATTCCGGGTTTCTTCGTGCCGCTGACCGTGGTCCTGCTGTGCTTCATCATGGGCCTGCAGAACGCGATCATCACCAAACTCTCCAATGCCGAAGTGCGCACCACCCATATCACCGGCATGGTGACCGACATCGGCATCGAGCTGGGCAGGCTAATCTACTTCAACCGCAATCGTCATGACGACATGCCACCGGTTCGGGCCAACCGACAGCGCCTGCGTATCAACCTGCTGATGGTGATGAGCTTCTTCGTCGGCGGATTGAGCGGCGCAGCCGGCTTCAAGCATTTCGGCTTCATCGCCACGGTCCCGCTGGCCGCCTTGCTGCTGGCACTGGCTCTGGTGCCGATGGCTGACGATCTGCTGCTCGGCTGGCGCCTCTGGCGGCGTCGGCGCTAAGGCACCGACGGGTTCCAACGCCCTCCCGGTTGGCAAGGCTTCATCGGTCACGGCGAAGACTCGCGACCGTGGCGACAGCAAGCACCATCGTTTGTTCCCGCAGCGCGCCCGTAAAATGTTCGAATTTTTACTTTGACAGCTGCATTCTTTGCCTCTAAGTTTTCGTTTCCGAACAATTCCGAACGACCGCAGTGCTCGGAATAAAACAAAAACAACGAACGAGGCTCCGCGCATGAGTACGCCCATCGTCCCGACGCTCAAGGGACAATGCATCGCCGAATTTCTCGGCACTGCCCTTCTCATCTTTTTCGGTACCGGCTGCGTCGCAGCACTCAAGCTCGGCGGTGCCGACCTGGGGTTGTGGGAAATCAGCATCATCTGGGGCATCGGCGTTTCGATGGCGGTGTACCTTGCCGCCGGCGTCTCCGGTGCCCACCTGAACCCGGCCGTCACCATTGCATTGTGGCTGTTCGGCACATTCGAGCGGCACCGCGTTCCGGCCTACATCCTGGCGCAGGTGGCCGGCGCCTTCTGTTCTGCGGCGCTGGTCTACGGGCTGTACAGCAGTCTGTTTTTCGATTTCGAACAGGCCCAGCAGATGGTTCGCGGCAGTGTCGAGAGCCTTGAACTCGCGTCGATCTTTTCCACCTACCCCCACGCCTCGTTGTCGTTCGGCCAGGCGTTTCTGGTGGAGGTCGTCATCACCGCCATTCTGCTGGCGATGATCATGGCCATCACCGACGACGGCAACGGCTTGCCCAGCGGCCCGCTCGCACCTTTGCTGATCGGCCTGCTGATCGCCGTGATCGGCGGTGCAATGGGACCGCTGACCGGCTTCGCGATGAATCCCGCACGGGATTTCGGGCCTAAACTGATGACCTTCTTTGCCGGCTGGGGCGATGTGGCCTTCACTGGCGGGCGAGACATTCCGTATTTCCTGGTCCCGATCTTCGCCCCGATTCTCGGCGCCTGCCTCGGCGCTGCAGGTTACAAGGCACTCATCTGCCGGCACCTGCCAGGCGTTGGATCGGCCGCCTGCGATGCACCAAAACCCAAGGAAAAGGCCTCTGCCGAAATGGGCTCCGCCCAGCCCGATATCAGCAAAGTTCGCTAAGGAAACGACGCCATGAGCAATCAGAACAAGCAATTCATCGTCGCCCTCGACCAGGGCACCACCAGCTCCCGCGCTATCGTGCTGGACCGCAACGCCAACGTGGTGACCATCGCTCAGCGCGAATTCGCACAGATCTACCCGCAACCGAGCTGGGTCGAGCACGACCCCATGGAAATCTGGGCGACCCAGAGCGGTGTGTTCGTCGAAGCCCTGGCCCAGGCCGGCATCACCAACGAGCAGGTGGCGGCCATCGGTATCACCAACCAGCGCGAGACCGCCATCGTCTGGGACAAGATCACCGGCCGGCCGATCTACAACGCCATCGTCTGGCAGAGCCGCCAGAGCACGCCGATCTGCGACCAGCTCAAGCGCGACGGCATGGAAGATCACATCCGCAAGACTACGGGCCTGGTGATCGACCCCTACTTCTCCGGTACCAAGATCAAGTGGATTCTCGACCACGTCGAGGGCAGCCGTGAGCGCGCCCGCCGCGGCGAACTGCTGTTCGGCACCGTCGATTGCTGGCTGATCTGGAAGATGACCCAGGGCAAGGCCCACGTCACCGACTACACCAACGCCTCACGGACCATGCTGTTCGACATCCACAAGCTGGACTGGGACCCAGTGATGCTGGAAACCCTGGATATCCCACGCGAGATGCTGCCGGATGTGCGCTCGTCCTCCGAGGTTTATGGTCACGCCTACCTTGGCTCGGGCCAGAGCACCGGCATCCCCATCGCCGGTATCGCCGGGGACCAGCAAGCCGCTCTGTTCGGCCAGATGTGCGTCGAGCCAGGCCAGGCGAAGAACACCTACGGTACCGGCTGTTTCCTGCTGATGAACACCGGCACCAAGGCGGTGCAATCCGAACATGGCCTGCTGACGACCATCGCCTGCGGACCGCGTGGCGAAGTGAACTACGCACTGGAAGGCGCCATCTTCAATGGTGGCTCCACCGTGCAGTGGCTGCGTGACGAGCTGAAGGTGCTCAACGAGTCGCTGGATTCGGAATACTTCGCCACCAAGGTGCCGGACAGCAACGGCATTTACCTGGTGCCGGCGTTCACCGGCCTTGGCGCGCCCTATTGGGACCCGCGTGCCCGTGGCGCACTGTTTGGCCTGACCCGCGGGGTCAAGGTTGATCACCTGATCCGAGCAGCATTGGAATCCATCGCTTACCAGACCCGCGACGTGCTCGATGCCATGCAGCAGGACGCCGGCGAGCGCCTGCGCGCCCTGCGCGTGGACGGCGGCGCGGTAGCCAACAACTTCCTCATGCAGTTCCAGGCCGATATGCTCGGTACTCAGGTTGAACGCCCGCAGATGAAGGAAACCACGGCGCTCGGCGCGGCCTACCTGGCCGGACTGGCGACCGGTTTCTGGAGCGACCTCGACGAGTTGCGCAGCAAGAGCAGCATCGAGCGGGTGTTCGAACCGGCGTGCGGAAGTGAACAGCGCGAAGCGCTCTATCGCGGCTGGCAGAAGGCGGTCGACCGTACGCGCAACTGGGCCGAAGACTGATCTGACGAACAACAGGCCTGCCTCTGGAGGTTTCGGAGGCAGGCCTGGCATGTGCGAATTCGAACAGGCAGCGCTTTAATCGAACGCCAGACTACGGCATGCTTCCCGCACAACAGCGAACAAGGAAGCCTCATGAGCCTGGCGCCCCGACAGCAGAACATTCTGGAACTCGTGCGCGAGCGCGGCTACGTGAGCATCGACGAGCTGGCACGGCACTTCGCCGTCACGCCGCAAACCATCCGCCGCGACATCAACCAGCTCGGCGACGCCGGCCTGCTGCGGCGCTACCACGGCGGCGCGGCCTACGATTCCAGCGTGCAGAACACCGCCTACAGCCAGCGCGCGCACCAGATGCGCGACGAGAAACTGCGTATCGCTGCCGCCATGGCCGCGCGCATCCCCGACCAGGCTTCGCTGTTCATCAATATCGGCACCACCACCGAGGCGATCGCCCGCGCCCTGCTCAACCACCGTGACCTGAAGATCATCACCAATGATCTGCACGTGGCGAGCATTCTCAGCACCAAGGAAGACTTCGATGTGCTGATCGCCGGCGGCAACGTGCGCAGCGACGGCGGCGTGGTGGGCCAGGCCACCGCCGATTTCATCAGCCAGTTCAAGGTCGATTTCGCCCTGATCGGCATCAGCGGCATCGACGAGGACGGCACCCTGCTCGACTTCGATTATCAGGAAGTGCGCGTCTCCCAGGCGATCATCCATAACTCGCGCAAGGTCTTCCTCGCCGCGGACTCCAGCAAATTCGGCCGCAGCGCCATGACGCGCCTGGGCTCGCTGGAACAGATCGACTGCCTGTTCACCGACTCGGCACCGTCGGAGGTGTTCGCCGAGCTGCTGGCCCGCCACAAAGTGCAGCTGGAAATCGCCGAGTAGGCGGACCGCCTCCCTCGTGGTCAGCTTTCCACCCGGCGACGCTGAACCTGTAGCAGCGGTCTCGGCCGCGAATCGCAGCCAGCCAACAAACAGCCAACACGCAGCATCTACTGACTGAGCGCTCCCATAGTCCGCGGAGAGCGCTGCCTTACGACACGCCGCGCCGCGGCGTAGCCAGGTGCTCGAGGGCGTCGCCCCAGCATGGGCAACCACTACAAGATGCATGCGGATGCCGATATAAGCGGGCGCTCGGCTGTGCTCAACAGTGGATATCCCCATCTGTAGTTTTCGAATATTTTCCTTTTAATCTATTTCGAACATTTTTACTTTCATACGGATTCTTTTACGAATAGCATGTTCAAAACCGAACATGATCTTTCGTTTTCGAGGAGAAGCCCGTGCCCCATTCCGCTCAGCCCGTCTCCGAGCTTTATGACGTCGCCGTAATCGGCGGCGGTATCAATGGTGTCGGCATTGCTGCCGATGCAGCTGGTCGCGGGCTATCGGTGTTCCTTTGTGAACGCGACGATCTCGCCAGCCATACGTCATCGGCCAGCAGCAAGCTCATCCATGGCGGGCTGCGCTATCTGGAGCACTACGAGTTCCGCCTCGTCCGCGAAGCGCTGGCCGAGCGCGAAGTGCTGCTCGCCAAGGCACCGCATATCGTCAAGCCGATGCGCTTCGTACTGCCTCACCGGCCGCACCTGCGTCCAGCCTGGATGATTCGCGCCGGCCTGTTCCTCTACGACAACCTGGGCATGCGCAAGAAGCTGCCGGCATCGCGGGGCTTGCGCTTTGGCAAGGAAAGCCCGCTGAAGCCGGCCATCACCCGTGGCTTCGAATACTCCGATTGCTGGGTCGACGATGCGCGGCTTGTGGTACTCAACGCCATGGCGGCGCGGGAGAAAGGTGCGCATATCCACACCCGCACCCAATGCCTGAGCGCCAAGCGTGCGGGTGGTATCTGGCATGTCGAACTGCAGCGCGAGGATGGCAGCCGCTTTTCCTTGCGCGCCAAGGCACTGGTCAATGCGGCCGGTCCCTGGGTCGCCCAGTTCATCGGCGAAAACCTGCAACAGCGCTCGCCGTACGGCATCCGCCTGATTCAGGGCAGCCACATCATCGTGCCCAAGCTGTATGAAGGTGAGCAGGCCTACATCATGCAGAACGAGGATCGGCGTATCGTCTTCGCCATTCCTTACCTGGATCGCTACACCATGATCGGCACCACCGACCGCGAATATCGCGGCGATCCGGCCAAGGTGCGCATCAGCGAGGAAGAAATCGCCTACGTACTGGGCGTGGCCAATACGCACTTTCGCAAGCAACTCGAACCCAGGGACATCGTGCATACCTTCGCCGGGGTCCGGCCGCTGTGCGACGACGAATCGGATAACCCCTCTGCCGTCACCCGCGACTACACCTTGTCGTTGGCGGCGGAAGAAAAGCAGGCACCGCTGCTTTCGGTGTTTGGCGGCAAGCTGACCACCTATCGCAAGCTCGCCGAGTCGGCGATGGCGCAGCTCAAGCCGTTCTTCCCGGCTATGGGTGAAAGCTGGACGGCGCTAGCGGCACTGCCTGGCGGTGAAGGCATGAGCACGGCCGATGCACTCACCGAAGAGCTGGTGGCCAAGGTACAGGGGCTGAAACTGCCGCTGGCCAAGCGCTGGGCAACCCTCTACGGCAATCGGGTATGGCGCATGCTAGGCGAAGCGCGCTCGCTCGATGCACTGGGCGAAGACCTCGGCCAGCAGCTGTATGCGCAGGAAGTCGACTACCTGCGGCGCGAAGAGTGGGCAACCCAGGTGGATGACATCCTCTGGCGCCGCACCAAACTCGGGCTGGCCTTCAGCGAGCCGGAAAAGGCTCGCCTGCAGCGTTATCTGACAGAGCGCCCGGTCAGCGAAACCACGCGCAGCAGCGACGCAGCCTGAGGCAGCCGCTCAGCCCTGCGCCGCGAGCTGCTGATTGATACGGGCGACGCTGGCGGCGATGCGTTGCTCGACATCCTGCATCTGCTCGTTCTGTTGCAGCAGCGGCACGCAGAGATTCAGTGCGGTGAGCACCAGCAGCTTATCGCCCGTGGCGTTGGGAAACTGCCGCTGGCTGTCGGCCAGATGCTGCTGCAGCAAGGCCGCCGCCTCCTGCAGGAGAGCGTCCTGGCTGGGCGGCGCGCGGAACGAGTATTCGCGGCCGAATACCCTGAGCACCTGAACGCCATCCGCCGTCATGCGGCGCTACTGCCAGCTGCACGCTCCACCAGCGCCTGCAGCCGCGCCAGGGTAGCGCCCTGCCTGTCTTCCTGCTCCAGCGCAGCCAGTTGCAGATTGTCATTTTCCTCACGCGCCTGCTGCAGCTGCTGCTCGAGCAAGACACAGTGCTCGCTCAGGTTCTGGTTGCGTTGCAGCAGATCGTTGATGACGTTTTCAAGTTGCGCAAGGGTGGTATCAAGCATGGAGCGTTTTCCGGGTCCGATGAAAAAGCGCGCGAGAGTACCCGAAAGGAAGGCCGCCGGGGGCCTTCATTAAGCCTTCAATGCCACGCGGTCCGGTCGCCAATGCCACCGGTTTGCGGTAGCCTCGGCAGCCTATTTGAAGAGGAGAGTCCCCATGGCACGCGCTACCGCCCGCCACATCCTGGTTTCCACCGAAGCCAAGTGCAACGAACTGAAAGCCGCTATCGAAGGCGGTGCCGACTTCGCCGAGGTCGCCAAGGAAAACTCCAGCTGCCCTTCCAGCCGTCAGGGCGGCGACCTGGGTTCATTCGGCCCGGGTCAGATGGTCAAGGAATTCGACACCGTCGTATTCAGCGCCCCGCTCAATCAGGTGCAAGGCCCGGTGAAGACCCAGTTCGGCTATCACCTGCTGGAAGTGACCAGCCGTCAGGACTGATTACCCCCAGTCCCCGCCCCTCATGGGCGGGGATGCCCTAGCGCCGGACAGGCGCCCTCCGCCAGCATTCCCCTCCCCCGATTCACGCCGACCTGATCACGCCTCGAGACGGAAACGCCCGGTCAGTGCCTTGAGGCCTTTCATGCTCTGCATGATGGTATTGCCCGACGCAGCCGTGTCGTGGGTAACCCCGGCAGCCTGATCGGCGACCTGAGCGATGCGCGTCAGCGACTGGTTCATGTCCTCGGCCACCTGCGACTGCTCCTCGGCCGCCGTGGCGATCTGATTGGTCATGCCGCGGATGGTCTGCACCGCGCCGACGATCTGCCCCAGCGCATGCTGCGCCGCTTCGATCTGGGTGAGCGTCACCGAGCTGCTCTGACGCGACGCATCCATGGCCGTACCCGCGCGGGTGGCCTGGCTCTGCAAGCGCTCGACCAGCACGCTTACCTCCTTGGCCGAGCTCTGCGTGCGGCTGGCCAGGCTACGGACTTCGTCGGCAACCACCGCAAAACCGCGGCCCTGCTCGCCAGCACGCGCCGCCTCGATGGCCGCATTCAGCGCCAGCAGGTTGGTCTGTTCGGCGATCCCGCTGATCACGTTCAGCACCTTGCCGATCTCGTGACTGTCCTGCACCAGCTGCTGCATCACATCGGACAGGCTGTCGACATGACCGCTCAAGGTGCGGATGGCGCCGACCGACTCATTCATCACCGCGCTGCCAGAGTTGGTCTCCTGCTCAGCGACATCTGCGGCATTGGCGGCCTCGACCGTGCTGCGCGCGACTTCCTGGGAGGTGGCGAGCATTTCGTTCATGGCGGTGGCGACCTGATCGATCTCGGCTTGCTGCCCCTCGACGTTGCGCGCGCTGTCCCCGGCCAGATTCGCCATGCGCACGCATTGGCCATCGGCTTCGTCAGCGGCCAGACGCACACCGCGGATCATCTCTCCAACCTGCCCCAGCAGGCGGTTGTACGCCAGGGTGATCATGCCCATCTCGTCATCGGCGTGCCGCACCTGCAGCGGCGCGGAAAAGTCGCCCTGGCTGACCCGCTCCAGACGCCCCCGCAGCTCGTCGATCTGCAGCATCAGCCAGTTCATCCCAGCGATCCGTCCCAGCACGACCATCAGCAGGATGCACAGGGTCGAACCCAGGGCGACCCAGAGCTGCTGCGACGCGCTGCGGTTGGCTTCAGCGGAAATCAGCAGCACCACTTCGTTGGAAGCGGCAAGGATGTCGTTTGAGTCGGTGGCAATGGCGTTCACGTCAGCGCTCTGACCTGCGGCCAGTGCCTGTACGGCGGGCCGATAACGCTGCCAGATCTGATCGACGCGCTGCAGGTGCGGTTGTGCACTGGTCAGCTCCACCGGTGCGATGCCCTGGGCGCGGTCGCCGTTGAGCAGCAGCCGATGCGACTGCTCGAAGCGTTGGATGGTCTTGTCGACGGCGGTCTTGTCACCGACGCCCTGCGCCGCCAGCAGCGCTTCCTTCATCATCTTCTGGCTGAGCATGCGCTGGGCTCCGGCCATGTCGATCTGGCTGGCGTCCTTGGCGGACATGAACAGCACAGCAGCGGTCAGGGCCGCACACAGGAAGATCAGGCTGTAGGAGAAGAAGAACTGATGGTTGATGGTGCGCAGACCCAGTCCGCGCAAAAGGGACTGAATGACGTTCGCCAAGGTGCTGGTCATGGGGGTATCCGCTACAGGGAGAGAAAGCGATGCCAGCGTCGAATGGCGTCGCAGCTAACACTGTTCTCGGCGGCGCCAGGGGCAACTTGATACCGTTTATCAACTATCTGCAAGCCTCGCCATTGCTGGCTTTGCGCGCCTTTTTTGGCGCTCACGCAACGCAGCCCCACGCACTGACGCAGATCAACGAAACGGCACTTGCGCACCTGTTTTTTTGGCTCGGTCACGACGCAACGTCTATGGTCAGGTAACGCGGGGCAACTCGCATAAAACACCGAACAAACGAGGGTCTGCGCATGTTTCACGTATCGCGCCGAGGCGAAAACCGCATCGATATCGACTTCTCCGGCAAATTGGACAGTCAGGCCATGCGCGCTGCGCTGGATGACCTGCTGTTCAAATCCGAAGGCATCAGCCATGGCCGCATGCTCTATCGCATCGGCGACTTCGACCTGCCTACGCTCGGCGCCGTCGGCGTGGAGCTGTCACGGCTTCCGCACCTGTTTCGCTTCATACGCCGTTTCGACCGCTGCGCGGTGGTCGCCGGCAAGGAATGGCTGCGCAAGGCCAGTGAGGTGGAAGGCGCGCTGATCCCCGGGCTGACCATCAAGGCCTTCGACCTGCACCAGGAAGCCGAAGCCAGCGCCTGGCTGGAGCACGGCTGAGGGGCCACGCCAGGCCGACAATTACCCGACCTGCGGGAGCGAATGGTCTGTCCTGGGCTGCTGTCGAATATGGACATCAACAGTCAGGAGAACGGACATGGGACTTTTCGATACGATCAAGGCCAAGCTCGGCCTGGGTGATGCTTCCAACGAGGCGCAACACAAGGCTGATGCACCACCAGCCGACGCTACCCGCTCGAGCGCCGAGGGCATCACGCTGGGAGAAAGGCCCACCGCCACCGACAACGCGACTATCGCGCCGCACCAGGACTTGAATCAGTCATCAGCCACGGCGAGTGGCGTGGATGTGGTGGCACAACTGGAATCCAAGGCGGCGGCACACCCGGAAGCGCTGAACTGGCGCACCTCGATCGTCGATCTGCTGAAGTTGCTCGGGCTGGACAGCAGCCTGGAAGCACGCCGGGAGCTTGCTACGGAACTAGGCTGCCCGCCGGCAGAGATGGCGGACTCGGCGCAGATGAACATGTGGCTGCACCGGACGGTGATGAAGAAGCTTGCCGAAAATGGCGGCAGGATTCCGCCGGAATTGCTGCACTAGATGTGTGAAGGGCCTTCCGAGGAAGGCCCTTGCTTACGGCTTATGAATTGCGGACCTGCTCGTCCGCGAGGAAATCTTCCTCCAAGAGCGCGTCACGCTCGGCCACCGCGCCATCGATCATCTGCGGCTGGGCTCCGGAGCGCTTGCTACGCAACTTGCCGAACTGGTGAGCGAGCGCATTGTTCAGCTTGTCCACCGCGCCGTCGATCGCCAACTCCAGCGATTCGGCCTTGTGGGTGACGGAGATCGGCTGCAGCCCCTTCGGTCGCGCTTCGATCTGGCAGCGCTTGTCATGGGCGCCGGCCTTGTCACCGTTTTCGTCGTTGAGGTGCACGACGACGCGCGTCAGCTCGTCGTCGAACCGGTCCAGCCTGCTTGCGACACTGGCACTGACCCAATCAGCCAGACGGGCACTGCCTTCGATGTGGTTATCGCTGTGAACCTGGATTTGCATAAGTCGTCCTTACTTCCGCTTATGAGCACCACCGTCTCCGGTGGCTTGGTGATAGCTATGCCACCGTTTCACTTATTAAGCAACGGGCAAAATGCCGCCGACGCAGTCCTGCCCGTCAGAACTTTTCGCTTTGCTATCCGAAACTTAGCCGGTTCGCCGGCGTTCCTGCCGCAAACGGTACAGATTCGTGCGCTGGCAACTGCGAAGCTAATTGTGTGTGCAGGAACGAAGAACCGCACGCTCACTCGGCGCGCTCAAGGCATGCGTCGGACGATGGACATCCGACGCATGAAAAGACGCTTCGAGCAGTGCTAGGCGGCCTTCTGGAACAGCTCGCGGCCGTGATCGAGATGCTGATCGACCAGCCACTTGCCATGGGCGATGGACAGTCGCTGGGCCTTTTCCAGCTCGTCCATGAACGCATGCTCGAGCGGTAGCGGCATACGGCGAGTCACGTGCCCGGCGGGATCGGTAATCCGGCAACCGCCAGCCCAGGGTGTCGGGGTGCCGGGATATTCAATCACCTCGGCGGTGATGAGGTGGTCGCGGTGGGTGCATTGCATCATGGTCATGATCGTTACCTCGCTTCTATTCGGGCAGCCATCAGATCACGCAGGTTGGCTCAGGCTGATGGGCCGCCGATTGTTCCCCCCCTGATGAACAGGGCCGTTTCGCCGGCCCCAGCGCGTCAGAACGGTATAGCACAGGCTGCCCGACTCGGGCCTGGCAGTGCACGGTTGACTGACGAACGCACAACGCCTCAGCCATCCAGCGAAGGGCCGATCAGCTCGGCCAGCTGTCGATACACGCCGGGCGCCGCCACCAGATAGGGGTTACCCCTGAGCAGCCCATCGTTGCGGAAGAAATCGTTGCGCAGCCCGCCCGCCTCGGCCACCAGCACCAGCCCGGCCAGGCAATCCCAGCTCTTGAGTTCGGTCTCGTAGTAACCGATCAGTCGCCCTGCGGCGACGTAAGCCGTCATCAGCGCGCCGGAGCCATTGCGGATGAACATGCCGCCTTCGGCCAGCAGCTTTTCCAGAAACGGAATGAAATGCTCCTTGCCGCGCGGATGAAAGGTGCCCGCGCCGGTCAGGCCATCACGCACATGGCTGGCGGCGCTGGCCGTGATGGGCGTCTCGTTGACATAGGCGCCGCGGCCGAGACAGCCATGGAAGAGTT
The DNA here is from genome assembly GCF_000935215.1 of Stutzerimonas stutzeri. Lineage (GTDB taxonomy): Bacteria > Pseudomonadota > Gammaproteobacteria > Pseudomonadales > Pseudomonadaceae > Stutzerimonas. The sequence continues at coordinate 15,929 of NZ_JXXD01000024.1, read as the reverse complement.
CGTCATGGTTGGGGTCGGCGATCGCGCCGATGTGGGGTTCCCCGTCGATCAGCAGCCCGATGGAAACGCACCAGTTGTGCAGACCGTTGACGAAACAGGCGGTGCCGTCGATGGGATCGATCACCCACACGCAGCGGGCCTTGAGGTCGGCCGAGCCGCTTTCCTCGCCAAGAAAGCCGTCCTGCGGGAAGCGCTCGGCCAGGCGTGCGCGAATGAAGTCTTCGATGTTTTTGTCGGCGATGCTGACCACATCCTGCCGGTCGTTGCCCTTGTGCTCGACATCCAGCGTCTCGCGTTGCCGATAGAAATCCATGCCCAGCTGCGCGGCTTCCAGCGCGAGGCTCTTGGCACAGGCGTAGCGGGCATCGATATCGAGGTCTTGCTGGGTCGACTCGCTCATGGTCGGTTCCTGAAACAAAAGCGGCATTCTAGTGGACTGTTTGGTGAGTTGGTTGAGGCAAGTTCGGATGATCAGGGCTCCCTGCGACGAGTCATAGCGGGGCTATGGCAAGGAGCAGCAACGCTGTATCGGGGCCATGGGCGCCGAAATTGACCAACTGAACTTGCCAAACAGGCCACTCGACATGCACCTGTTGCAGCACGAGCGATGCCGGGAATCGACTGGGCAAGACGATGAATGACATGGGTCCACCCAGGGCGCCCAAAAGCCCAATTTCCCCACGCCACTCGCCGGAACGCCCCGTTCAATACGGACGCGACGAATCGATACACGTGCGGTCCTAATCTGCGAGCCACGGCTCATCATTCACGCAGACAGGAGATCCCCATGGGCTTGTTCAACTCGATACTGGAAAAGATCGGCCTCGGCCAGGCACATGCCGCACCCGACAGCACAGCGCCCACCACACCACCTGAGGCCTCCACAGGCGGTGCCGGCGCCCCCACGGGCCCTGCAGTGGACCAGGTGGACGTCGCGGCCAAGCTCGACGGCATGGCGCAGAATCACCCGGAGAAACTCAACTGGCGCACGTCCATCGTCGACCTGCTGAAGTTGCTCAGCCTGGACAGCAGCCTCACCGCGCGCAAGGAACTGGCTACCGAGCTGGGTTGCCCGGCTGACAAGATGGGGGATTCGGCGCAGATGAACATGTGGTTGCACAAGGCGGTGCTGAACAAACTGGCCGAGAATGGCGGCAACGTACCAGCCGATCTGCTGGACTGATCTGCCTCGAGGGGCGACAGGCGAGCTGCAGCGATTGCGGCAGCTCGCGCTGGTGATCAATGCTCGTGCATGCGCACATTCAGCTCGTCGACAATCGGCGCCCACTCCGCATCCTCGACCCACTCATCGCGCAGCAGCGCGCGCTGCGACTCGTTCCAGACCGGCGCATCGGCCAGCCGAACGTCTTCCGGCAGGTGCCCATGCTTGCCGATGAATGCATCGATACTCGCCGGGTCTGACGCCAGACCCAGCTGCTCGAACAGGGTACCGAGGTCTTTGTTGGGTAGTTCCATGATGTTCTCCTTAGACTCGTCAACAGGCTGAAAGGCGCGTCGCGCGTTCCGCTACTTGCCTATTCAGAGACTCTGCGGCTGACTACAGTTCCGCCTGGACCGATGAGGAACGACTGCATGGACATCCTGCTCTGCGGCAGCTTCGACGATAACGAGCGCGACGCCTGGCTCGCAGAGCTGCAGCGCGCCTTGCCGCAAGCCCGCTGGCACCTGTCCGCGACGGCGGAGAACGCTGGGCTGATCACCGCGGCGGTGGTCGCGAACCCACCCGCGGGATTGCTGCAAGGCTTGCCCAACCTGCGGCTGATCCAGTCGCTCTGGGCCGGCGTGGACCGCCTGCTCAGCGACCCGAGCCTGCCGGACGTGCCGGTGGCGCGCATGGTCGACCCGACCATGAGCGCGGCCATGGCCGAAACCGCGTTGTGGGCGACTCTCTCGCTGCATCGGGGTTTCTACGATTACGCCCGGCAGCAGCACGCCTGCGATTGGCGGCAACTGCCGCAGCGGCGGGCTGACGAAATCCAGGTGACGCTGCTGGGCATGGGCCAGATGGGCCGGACATGTGCCCAGCGCTTGGTCACCCAGGGCTACCGCGTGACTGGCTGGAAGCTTCGCAGCGGCGCTGCAGAGGGCGTCGCGCTTGAGCACGGCATGGATGCCCTCTGGCCTCTGCTGGCATGCAGCGACATCGTCATCAACCTGCTGCCACTGACGCCACAGACTGGCGATCTGCTGAACTGGCGTTTCTTCGAAGCTCTGCGCCCCGGCGCCGGGCTGGTCAACCTCGCACGGGGCGGGCACCTGGTCGAGGCTGATCTGCTGCAGGCGCTCGAATGTGGCCAGGTCGGCCATGCGGTGCTCGACGTGTTTCGCAGCGAGCCGCTGCCGGCAGAGCATCCGTTCTGGAAGCATCCACAGGTGACCGTGCTGCCCCACATCGCAGCCGCAACGGACATGCGCAGCGCGGCCTGGATCGTCGCCGTTAACCTGCAAGCGCTGCGTGACGGCGAACCGCTGCATGATCTGGTAGAGCGCAGCCGCGGCTACTGAGCGCGACTGCGACAACCGGACATAAGCAAGCGGCTCAATCCTGGCTGAGCGCGCCGATCCGGTGGATGGAAAGATCCGCGCCGTTGAACTCTTCCTCCTGGCTCAGGCGAATACCTGTAGTCAGCTTGAGCAGGCCGTAGACGCCGAAGCCGCCGAGCAGCGCCACCAGCATGCCCATGCCGCTGCCGATCACCTGACTGATCAGGCTCACGCCGCCCAGACCGCCCAGCGCGGACTGGCCGAAGATGCCGCAGGCCACCCCGCCCCAGATCCCGCACAGGCCGTGCAGTGGCCAGACACCCAGCACATCATCGATCTTCCAGCGATTCTGCGTAGCGGTGAACGTCCAGACGAACAGTGCTCCGGCGATCGCACCAGTAGCCAGTGCGCCGACCGGATGCATCAGATCGGAGCCGGCACAGACCGCCACCAGGCCAGCCAGCGGGCCGTTGTGCAGGAAGCCCGGGTCGTTGCGCCCGGCGAGCCATGCCGCTGCAGTGCCCCCAACCATCGCCATCAACGAATTCACCGCAACCAGCCCGCTGATACCCTCGATGGTCTGCGCGCTCATGACGTTGAAGCCGAACCAGCCGACGATGAGAATCCACGATCCCAAAGCGAGGAAAGGAATGTTCGATGGCGCGAATGCCACCAGCCTGCCGTCCCGGTAGCGACCGTTGCGTCGCCCCAGCAAAACCACCGCGCCAAATGCCAGCCAGCCGCCCATGGCGTGCACCACCACGGAGCCGGCGAAGTCATGGAAGGACGCACCGAACTGGCGCTCAAGCCAGCCCTGGAAACCGAAATTGCCGTTCCAGATAAGGCCCTCGAAGAACGGATAGACGAACGCGACGATCAGCAGCGTGGCGCACAGCTGCGGGCCGAACCGCGCGCGCTCGGCGATACCGCCGGAGATGATCGCCGGAATGGCCGCGGCGAAGGTCAGCAGGAAGAAGAACTTCACCAGCGCGTAGCCGTGGTCCACCACCAGCTGATCGGCCGGCTGCATGAAGGTCACGCCATAGGCGACCCAGTAGCCGATGAAGAAATACGCCAGGGTCGACACTGCGAAGTCGGTGATGATCTTCGATAACGCGTTGACCTGATTCTTCAGACGTACCGTACCGACTTCGAGAAAGGCGAAGCCGGCGTGCATGGCCAGCACCATCACCGCGCCCATCAGGATGAACAGGGTATTCGAACCGTGGACCAGGGTTTCCACGGCGCTGTTGAGGTTTTCCATGGGTTACTACAGCCTCAGCGGATAAATCGCACCAAAACGGTTACCTCCGCCAGACGCATGCACCGAGATGCATCACCGCGCCATGTCGGGCCACCGCCACCTGCAGCCGGAGCTTGCTTGCAGCGAAACGCTGAAGCGCCATGAAACCTTTGATATCAACAGGTTAAGGAAACTACCGGAAATCCGTCGTGCGCCATTGCGGGGCTCGCACGACGACTGCTGCACCAAGCAAAAGCAAGGCGCGTACCAAGCGCAGCGGCAGCTCTGGTGCAGCGCACCCTCAGAGGGCGGAAAGGGCCCGATACTCGTCCTGAGCCAGTTGGTCGGTCATGCCGCTGATGTAGTCCTGCAGTATCCGGTTGCGGTAGTAGAACTCCCACAGAGGCCAATCCGCCGATTGCTCAGCGTGCTCCTTGAGCGCTTCGTGGTAGGCCTTGACCAGCTGGTTGGGCAGGCGTCGCGCCAGCATCTGCAGGTGAGGTTCGCTGCGGCAGGTGCCGAGGCTGAGTGCATCGAACACGGTGGCCGGCACGCGCAGCAGCGGCGCATAGAAGTCGAGCAGGCCCTGGAGAATGCGATAGCCCTGCAGTTGCAACGTTTCCACCTCGCGGTGGCAGAACACGTGCTCCATCGCGACATCCTTGAAGGTCTGCACGATGGCGTTGGGCAGGCTGTCGTCCTCCAGCAACGCGCGATCCAGGGTGCCGTGATAAACCGCGTCGATGTTGTCGATGAACTGCCGCGCAGCGTGCTGCACCAGCGGGTGGATCATGTTCACCCGCAGCCAGATGAAGAACTCGCCGGCTTTGTTGATCGGCTCCTTCTGTGCGCGCTCCAGCGCGTAGTTGACCATGCCCCGGAAACTGCGCTCCGGGCCCGGCACCGGGGCATCGACCGAACCATGCAGCGCGAACTTGGCGAGCAGCAGCTGCGCCAGCTGTTCGATGCTGAAGATGCCCTTCTCCACCGAATCCTCGATGTCGGCAAGGCAATAGGCGATGTCGTCGGCGGCCTCCATCACGTAAGCCAGCGGGTGACGCGTGCACGGCTGCAGATCGAGCGCCGCCTGCAGCGCACGCACGAAGGGTTCCTCGGACAGATAGAAGCCGGGCTTCTTCAGCAGGTAGGCGCCTGGCGTGCCTTTCGCGGGCTTGGCCTGATAGGCCGGACGGACGTACTTGAGCAGTCCGGCGGTCTGCGTATAGGTCAGGTTGAGGCGTTGCAGCGAGACCACCAGGCGAACCGCCTGGGCATTGCCTTCGAAGTGCTTGAGATCGACCAGCATCCGTTTGCGCAGCTCGGCATCGCCCTGCCCCGGCGTCACGGCGGCCGTGAACAGCGCGTCGAGATTGCGCTCGAACCACTCGCCGATGGCGTACTCGCCGAAATGGCCGAACGGCGGATTGCCGATATCGTGCATCAGGCAGGTCATCTCGACCAGGCTCTGCAACGCCGGCTCGAGTCCGTCCAGGCCGAACTCCGCGGCGCGGTGGCCGAGCTGCTTGTACAGGGTGCGAACGATGAAGCGGCCGGTCTGCTGCACTTCCAGCGAATGGGTGAGACGGCTGCGCACCGCGGCATTGCGCTCCAGCGGAAACACCTGCGTCTTCTGCTGCAGGCGGCGCACCGCGGCCGAGTTGATGATGCGCCCGCGATCGCTCTCCAGCTGGTCCAGCACGGCGTCGAGGCTGCCATCGCTGGCCCGCAGGTCCGCTTCGGCCTTGCCATAGGGGCGCTGGCGGGAGATTTTGTGCTTGAAGTTCATGGACACCGACATGCATCGTTCTCGCGGCGCAAAAAGAATAGCCATCGAGCCTAACGCGAGCGTTCCGGGTTTACCATCGCTGCCCCTTTCATCGCCGAGTACGGCGACGGAGACGATTCGTGAGTCGAGCAGATTTTCATCAGAACAATGCCGAGCGCGCCCGCGCCGAAGCCCAACGCCTGCTGGACCGGCAAGCGGCCCTGGGCTCGCGCTGGCTGGCCTGGGTTGCTACCGAGCTGTATCAGCTCAGCCCACCGGAATACACCGCCATGGTCCGCCGCGAACTGGAGCAGCTCAACCGAGCACAGCAGCCGTGACCCAGCAGGCGCCACGCATCTCGCTCGGAGCCTGGACCGTCGACGGCCCATTGCTGTGCCGTCAGTTTTCGCCGCTGCCGGATAGTCGCAGAGCCACCGCCATGGACAAGCAAGCCAGCGACGGCCCGTTGTGGCTGGGCCTGGATGGCCTGCAGGGTGATCGGATCGCCGATCGGCGTTTTCATGGCGGGCCGGATCGCAGCCTCTGCCACTACCCGACCCAGCATTATCAGTATTGGTCGCAGCGCTTCCCGCCGCTGCGCGCGCGGCTTGGCCTCGGCGCCTTCGGTGAGAACCTAGGTAGCCAGGCGCTGGACGAAGAGCAGGTATGCATCGGCGATCTTCTTCGCTGGGGCACCGCGCTGATCGAGATCAGCCAGCCGCGCTCGCCCTGCATCAGGCTGGACAACCGTCACGGTGTGCGTGGCCTGGCACGGGAGCTGTCGGCGAGCGGCCGCACCGGCTGGCTCTACCGGACCATCGAGCCAGGCACCGTGCGTCCTGGCGACACGTTGCAGTTGCTCGAGCGCCCGCACCCACAGATCAGCGTCGCGCACCTGTGGCGCTGCTTTCTCGATCAGAACCTGACTGAAGACAGCCTGCAGCAACTGGCGAAGCTGCCGCGTCTGGCCATGCATTATCGGGCGATCTTCCGCCAGCGTTACGACGCCCTTCGCGCCCAGCGCGACCAGCACAGCCTGTTCGACTGATACCTAGGGGCTGTTCCCGTTTCGTGCGCGGCAAATGGCGCCATCCGGCGTTGCGGGACTTGGCAAGGGAGCCACCATTACCTGCGTCCCGCGCCTGCGGAACGCCGCCCGGCCATGGCGCCATTTAGCGCAGCAACGCGGCTTGCGACGAAACGGGGACAGACCCTAAGCAAAGCAGTGCGTGCAATGCAGCCCAGCAGTGCCATACTGCAGCGGTCATGGAAGACACAGGCCGGAAACAGGCTTCGCTCCAGCAGCGACAGTCAGGCCTTCGCACATCAGGACATGTCCAGCCAGCAATCAGAGGTGAACACCATGAGCAAGGGAATGGACGCAAAGAAGAACGGCAAGAAAAAGCCGATGAAAACGGCGCAAGAAAAACGGATGGCCAAGCGCGACAAGAAGAGTGGCTCGGGCACTACGCTGCTCGGCGCCCACGCCGCCACCCATTGAGCCTTATCGCTGCGACGCCCGGTCTGATGCCGGGCGTTTCAGACCCTGGCCAGACGCAACCGACCGAACAACCAGCTACCGCAAACATTCACCCCCAGGCCGAGCATCACCAGCAACGCCCCACCCAATTGCAGCGTCCCCAGCCGCTCGCCCAGCAACACGCTGGCTGACGTCAGCCCGACCACCGGCACCAGCAGCGAGAACGGGGCCACCTGGCTCGCCGGGTAACGCGACAGCAAGCGACTCCACAGGCCATAGCCGAGAATCGTCGCGCCGAATGCCAGATAGGCCAGCACCAGAATCGTCTGCCAACCAATGCCGCGCAGCGCCGCCTCGATCACCGCCGGCCCCTCGAGCCATAGCGACAGCGCCAGGAATGGCAGCGGCGGCACCAGACTGCCCCATACCACCAGCCCGACCAGGTTCACCTTGCCGACCTTGCGCGTGACGATGTTGCCCAGCGCCCACATCGACGCCGCGCAGATGGTCAGCACGAAACCGCTCAGGGTCATGCCCAGGCCGGTCTGCGCGCCGATCATCGCCAGACCGCAGGCCGCGATGACCAGTCCCAGCAAGTTGGCTGCGCGCAATCGCTCGCCGAGAAACAGCGCCGCGAAGAACAGCGTGAAGAACGCCTGCGACTGCAGCACCAGCGAGGCCAGTCCGGCCGGCATGCCATGTTTCATCGCCGTGAACAGAAAGGCGAACTGCCCGAGCGAGATGGTCAGCCCATAGGCCAGCATCCAGCGCAACGGCACCTGCGGACGCTTGATGAAGAACACCGCCGGCACGGCCGCCAGCATGAAACGCAACGCACCCAGCAGCATCGGCGGCACGTCGTGCAGGCCGACCATGATCACCACGAAGTTCATGCCCCAGACGACGATGACGACCAGCGCGAGCAGCAGATCCCGAGGCGACATGGCAACGCACCCTGTTGCGTAAAAGGTGCATTAAAGACGCCGCTTCGGGTGAGCGCTCCATACAGTGATCGCCAAAATGAGCGGCACAGTGCGGAGCAACCGCCCATCGCCCTGACACGGGCAGCACAGGTCAGGCTCGACCGCCACCGGCGACGCAAGGCCGGAATACGCTATAGAATCCGCGCCTGACTTCATCACTTCAGACGGGGACGAGCATGGGCGCACAGTGGAAAGCGAAGCATAAGGAAGCGGCGGCGAACGCCAAGGGCAGGATCTTCGGCAAGCTGTCGAAGGAAATCATGATCGCAGCCCGCAGCGGTGCCGACCCCGACATGAATCCGCGCCTGCGCCTGGTCGTCGAACAGGCGAAGAAGGCCTCGATGCCCAAGGACACCTTGGAGCGCGCCATCAAGAAAGGCGCAGGCCTCAGCGGTGAGGTGGTCCACTACGAACGCACACTCTACGAAGGCTTCGCGCCGCATCAGGTGCCACTGATCGTCGAGTGCCTGACCGACAACGTCAACCGCACCGTTGCCGAAATCCGCGTACTGTTCCGCAAAGGCCAGTTGGGCTCCTCCGGCTCGGTGAGCTGGGACTTCGACCACGTCGGCATGATCGAAGCCGCGCCTGAAGGCGACGCCGATGCGGAAATGGCCGCGATCGAGGCCGGTGCGCAGGATTTCGAAGCAGCCGACGAAGGCAGCACGCTGTTCATCACCGAACCCACCGATCTCGACGCCGTGTGCAAGGCGCTGCCGGAATTCGGCTTTACCGTGCAGTCCGCGCAACTGGGCTATCGTCCGAAGAATCCGGTCAGCCTGTCCGGTGCCGAATTGGAAGAAGTCGAAGCCTTCCTCGAGGCCATCGACGCCCACGATGACGTGCAGAACGTCTACGTCGGCTTGGCGGGCTGACAGCCATCGACTTTACTTGGGGCTGTTCCCGCGCGTGGCGATGCCGACGCGGGGGTGGGCCCTGACGAACAACGAACCCGGCGAGCATTCACCATGAGCAGCAGCAAACCGACCACGCCCTACAGTCAGCGCGAACAAGGCTATCGGGAAAAAGCACTGAAGATGTATCCCTGGGTCTGCGGTCGTTGCGCGCGGGAATTTTCCGGCAAGCGCCTGAGCGAGTTGACGGTCCACCACAAGGACCACAACCACGACAACAACCCCGAGGATGGCTCGAACTGGGAGCTGCTCTGCCTGTACTGCCACGACAACGAGCATTCCCGCTACACCGACAACCAGTACCAGGCCGAAGCCAGGCCGGGCAGCGACCTGGGCCCGAAGGAAACCTTCAAGGCCTTCGCCAACCTGGCCGATCTGCTCAAGGGTAAGCAGGACTGATCGGCCAGACCGGCATTCAGCTCACTTGACCAAGAGCACCGGGACCGATACCTCATGGATCACCCGGTTCGCCACCGAGCCCATTAGCATCCCGGTGAAGCTGCCCAGACCGCGAGTGCCCATTACCACCGTGTCGCAGCCCAGCCGCTTGACCGCGTCGTTGACCTGCTCGGCAACATTGCCCAGCAGCGCATGGGTTTCGCAGCTCAGGCCGCCGGCCTGCAACACGGCTGCCGCTTCGTCGAGCACGGAGCGCGCCTTGGCCATCAGGCCGTTGTTGAGTTCATCGATCATCGCCGACGTCACGTATTCGCCGTAGATGATCGGTTCGTGCTGAACGTTGACCACATGCACCTGTAGCGCGATCCCGGTATCCCGCGCCAGATCGACGACATACTGCAGGGCGCGCTTGGCGTTGTCCGAACCATCGTATGCAACCAGAAGCCTGCGCATTTCCTGTCTCCGCTGTTGTGTGGACCTTCAGCTTAGACCAGCTGCCTGCGCGTTGCGGGCCCTGCTCGCACTTGTTTTGATCTGGCACAAGCGCGCATCATCTCGCGCCCTTTCAACGAGACAGAGACGAGTCTGATGAACCCCGATCAAGGTCCCGCATTCGGCGTCGGCGACGCCTCGTTCCAGGCAGCCGGCGGCGAACCGGGCCTGCAACGGCTGGTCGCGGACTTCTACCAGGTGATGGACCTGGCGCCAGAGGCCGCGGGCGTTCGTGCAATGTATCCGGCGGACGTGAGCGACGCCCGGGACCGGCTGGCGAGCTTTCTGAGCGGCTGGCTGGGCGGCCCGAAGCGATACGCAGAGAAGTATGGCGGCATCAGCATTCCGCAGTTCCATACCCGCTGGCAGGTCGGCGAAGCCGAACGCGATGCCTGGCTGTTCTGCATGGAACAGGCCATCGCCCGTCAGCCATTCACGCCGGAATTCGCCGACTACCTGCTACGGCAGCTGCGCGTCCCCGCCGAGCGCATCCGCCAGGTGCAGGCAGCCTGCCCGATGCGTCCGGGCCGGAGCTGAAGCGCCCTCCCCGCCAGAGGCTGCAATGTCATTCGTCTAAGACGTGGCGCTGCAACGTCCATAGGCGCGCCTGATCGATTAATCCGCTGGGCAGGAGAACCGAGCCACTCACCTTGCGTCATACAGACAAGGGCGGCCGTCGTGGCGGCAGCATTCATCCGTCGAAACCGGAGCTGGCTCGTTCCATGAAAATCCGCTTCGCGTCCATCAACCCGCAGAAGATCCTCGAGGTTTGCGAGATTCTCCAGCCCAGCGGAATCGAGGTGAAGCCCTTTCCCATCCGTATCGAGGAGCTGCGTACCGAGGACCTGCACCAGCTGGTCAGCGACAAGCTGCTGGTCGCCTTCAAAATGATCGGTAAACCGGTCTTCGTCGAACACACCGGGCTTTTCATCAACAGCCTCAACGGCTTTCCCGGCGGGCTGACGCAGATCTTCTGGGACCGACTGCAGGCCGAGCGATTCTCAGAGCTGATCGGGCGGCTGGACGATCCGGCCGCCGAGGCGCGGACCCTGATCGGCTATTGCGACGGTCGCAAACGGCATTTCTTCGAAGGCGTGGTCGCCGGGCGCATCGCACCGTCGCCAGCCGGGCATGGCGGCTTCGAATGGGACGACGTGTTCATTCCCGAAGGCCAGACCCAGACGTTCGCGCAGCTGGGCACGCAAAAGAACGGCCTTTCCATGCGCCGACGCGCACTCGACGCCTTCGTCGCCTATCTGCGGGAGTCCTGAGCAACCATGGACCAGCTCCGCGAAGCGTACCGGAACAATCGCCTGATCCTTTTTGTCGGTTCCGGCGTATCCGCCAACATTGGCTTGCCGCCGTGGAAGGAGCTGATCGACGAGATCGCCGTGCAGCTCGACTACGACCCGGAGGTGTTCAACACCTACGGCAATTTCCTCGCCCTGGCCGAGTACTACCGGATCAAGAAAGGCAGCATCGGCCCGCTGCGCAGCTGGATGGACCGCGAGTGGCATCGCAACATCGAAATACGTGACTCGGAAATTCATCGGCTGATCGTGCGTGGCCGTTTTCCGGCGATCTATACCACCAACTATGACCGTTGGCTGGAGTACGCCCATGACGCCCATGCGGTGGACTACATCAAGATCGCCAACGCCAGTGACCTGACCAAGGCCCGTGATGACGTCAGGCAGATCGTCAAGTTCCACGGTGACTTCGATGATGACGCCTCGATCGTGCTTGACGAGACCAGCTACTACCAGCGCCTGCAGTTCGAAACGCCGCTGGATATCAAGTTACGCGCCGACACATTGAGCAAGGCCGTTCTGTTTATCGGATACAGTCTTTCCGATACCAATATACGTCTGCTATTTCACAAGCTGTCGAAGATATGGAACGAACACGAGACGCTCGGTGTCCGGCCCATTTCATATGTGTTCTCACACAAGCCGAACCCGGTTCAGGAAGAAGTGTTGAGGCAATGGGGAATTCGCATGATTGCATCGGAAGACGATGAACCCGGCGTTGCGCTGAAGAACTTCCTGCAGCAACTGGTTGAAACCTGAGAGCCTTTTTCCAAAAACAAGCGAAGCGGCATTAAACAAGCGAAACGGCACTTTGACGAAGACACAGGCAATTTAGCATGCGCGATGTCGGGTGACATTGCGCATGTCCTGATCAGTAGTTGAAGCCAACACCGATGCTGTAGAGGAACACTCCGTCATCATATCGATCCTGTGCATCGCTGCCGCTCTTGAACAGGAACTGATATTCCGCCATCGCGGTAATGAACGTCTTGTCCTGAACCCAGTACTTGAAGCCGACTTCCGGCCCCGCCATGAACGTCTCGTCTACCCGGTCACCGTAGACACCACCAATGCTCGCACCTATGAAAGGCCGTGCCTTGCCGGTGCCGAAGTGATAGTCATAGAAGACGCGAGTCGAGCCATCGAACTTGACACTTTCTCCCTCGGTATCACGCGCATTGACAGTCTGCCGGACACCCCCAGAGAGAAGATTCGCTTAAATACTGACCCCAACTTCCCTGTACGGAAAAAACAGTATCGTCAAAGTCCTTGTCGCTGCTTCCTGCACCACCCAATGTGATTTCCTTGTCACCCGTCATGGGAGCCGCACCGGCAACAGCCGGAAGCATAGCGGCAACCATTAAGGAAGTTTTGAAAAGTCGATTCATGACGGCACCTCTGCTTTTGTGCTTGTTATGAAATACGCAATAGCAATGCGTATTCCTGAGACAAGCATGTAAACCCTGAGACTGCTCAAAGGAATCGACGAATGACCGGCTTTTCATGCAAAACAATAGAAAAAAAAGCGTCAATTCGATGATTTTTATAAAATTAGCCTAGAACGCGATACTGTAATGCCAGCACGACAGCCTTCAAATAGATATTAGAAAGGCAATTATAGAATCGTTGCGTGATATACATATAAACCTGTCCATTAAATCAGCCAGCCACATCCGCACTCTTCTCGTGAAGTTCAAGCGCATCATCTTCCCGTTCATCATCGAAATAACGGCTGAACGCGAGATACATCCACACGGGTGTCAAGGCCAACCCAACGGCGATACATATCCACGCCAGCACAGCACTTCCTTCCGGTTGTGGAAACAGCAACCGCCCCACGCCGATCAATAACGTGTAGACCGATAGCGCCGTAACGCCTACCGCAAACAGGCGTACACCGAGGGCCTTGAGCGACTCCCGGCGCGAGACGCCACAACGCACGGCGGTCTGTCCCCAGAAGCCGAACGGCCGCACCCTGCGATAGAAGCGATCCAGCGTCTCCTGGTCCGTGGGCGGGGTGATGTAGCTGACCAGAATCGCGGCGCTGCAGGTAACCAGGGACATGATGCCCAGACGTATCCACTCACGCTCCGGATCGGTGCCCAGGTAGTAGAGCAGCAAGGGGGCGGTGATCAGCGATGCGATCATTGCCGTCAGCTCGGAGTACAGATTGATCCTCTCCCAGAGCCAGCGCAGTACCAGCACCGAACCCATTCCGGCACCGAACAGCAAGGAGATGAACCAGGCCGTCTGGATCGAACCGAGGTTGGCCATGATGACCATCGCGATCAGCAGGATCAGCACGTTGGAAAGACGCGCAACCAGAACCAGCTCTTTGTCCTTGGGCTTGCGCTTGAGCAGCTTCGGCGCGACGACCCCACCATAGACATCATTGCTCCAGTACGAAGCGCCCCAATTGAGGTGCGTATCCACGGTCGACGCCAGGGCCGCCAGTAGGCCCACCAGCATCAACCCGCGGAAACCCGGCGGTAGCAATTCTTCGATACCGGTGACGAACAGCGCCTCGCGCGCAGCGGTGAAGCCTTCACCACTCATCTCTTCTGGACTGAACGGATACAGCACCAGCAGACCGATCGCGATCGCCAACCAGAACAGGCTGCGCAGGAATATCTGCAGCCAGGTGAATACCAAACCGGCAATACGCGCCTCACGATCTGTCGGGCAAGCCATGCTGCGCTGCGCCAGGTATCCGGTACCGTCGGAATTCATCTGGAACAGCCACTGCAAACCGACGATCACCAGGAATGGCGTCAGCGCCTCGCCGGCATTGCTCGGCGGCGAGAACGAAAGCATCTTGGCCGCCTGCTCGCTGCCATACAGCTCGACGATCCGATCGGTCAGGCCGCCCAGTCCACCGGCTGCGTCCACCACGAACCAGGCGTATACCAACGTACCCAGCATCGCCACGCTGAACTGCATGACATCGGTCTGCACCACCGCACGCAGGCCTCCGGTGATCGAGTACATCGCCGTGAAGGTCAGGATCAACAGGATCGAAATGAGATTGTTGGTGCTGGTCGTCAGCTGATCGAGCCCACTGATGCTCTCACCAAGCCGTATGCCGCTGGCTTCCACTGCGCCCATGATCACCGCGTAGACGCCGCCCGGCAGCCACTCGTGCCATGGCAGAAACACCTCGGCAATGCGAATGGCCGCGACCAGTACCATTGCCAGCACCACACAGTTGATAACGGTGCCGTAATAAATCGCCTTGAACAGCCGCAACGGCACCACTGCGGGACCGCTGTAGCGCACACGAGTGAGTTCGGCGTCGGTGAGCACCCCGGCACGGCGCCAGCCGGAGGCGAATACCCATGCCAGCAGCAGGAATGCCAACCCATATATCCACAGCCGCCACAACGCAAAAACCCCGGCAGTCGCGACCAGACCGCTGACCAGCAACGGCGTATCGGCCGCGAACTGCGTGGCGGACATCGACACACCTGCACGCCAGCCCTTGATGGTTCGTCCGGCAAGAAAGTATTCGTGAAGGCTCTGCGAGGCTTTGGAGCGGGCGCGCATCCCTGCCGAAAGGCCGTAGAAAACGAATGCGAGCACAATCAGTAGATCCAACATGTTGTTATTCCTGTCGTTGGAAACGCTAAGGGTGAGAGCGCCAAGACGACGGAAAAGATGCAGCGAACGGATGAACGGCAGCGGTCGGATACAGGGCGTATGGTGATCGCCGCTCAGGCGCTAGACTAGTGCCCTCGAAGAATCCACGGTCGGTCATGCCCACTCTCGACTATTCGCCGCTCCCCAAGGCTCTGCAGCCGCTGCTGGTCAGGTTCTATCGAGCCCACAACAGCCGTAACCGCATACGTCCCGAGGCCACATGCTGGGTGGCCCGGCGCGGCGCTATCCTGGGTGGGCTCTGCCTGACGCCAGTAGCGGATGGGCATTTTCTGACCGGCTTGTTGGTGACCCCTTCGCAGCGAAGCCGCGGCATCGGCGCGCAGCTTGTACGCGAAGCGCTGATGTCGAACAGCGGACCGGTCTGGCTGTTCTGTAAACCGGAACTTCTGGATTTCTATACGCGACTTGGCTTCGTCATGACGGACCTGCTGCCTGACACCCTGGCCGACCGACTGGCCCGCTACCGACGGACCAAGGCACTGATTGCCCTGCTTAATGACCGAAGGATGATGCCAATGCCAGCTGCAACCCTGAACATCGCCATCGCCTGTCTGATCGACGAACGCGGACGCCTCCTGGTCGTGCGCAAACGCAGCACCCGCTTCTTCATGCTCCCTGGGGGCAAGGCAGAACCGGGCGAAACACCTCTGCAAACCGTCAAGCGGGAGCTTCATGAAGAACTCGACCTGAGGCTCGAGGATGATGATCTCGAGTCGTTCGGGCATTTCCGCGCACCGGCTGCCAACGAGCCGGACCATCAGGTGGAGGCGGATGTGTTCATCGGACGCCTGCCCCACGCAGTGAAGGTGCAGGCCGAACTGGAAGAACTGGGTTGGCTGGAGATCGCGCCCTGCGCGAGGGAGGATGTGGCGCCGCTGTTGCGCAGGCATATCATGCCCGCGCTATTGATGCGTACGGAGGGGAAGGAACAAGCCGTCTGAGCGTGCGCCTCCGGTTGATCAAGGCGAGATCGGATCGCTGGCTGGAAAGGTTTCTTCGATAGCCTCATCGAGCTGATCTTCGTCAGCCTCATCCGGCCGACGGGTCACGTCATCCTGCTCTTTGGTGGGCTGGTCGTTGTGCTGGTCGCCGTTCATGTGGTTCTCCGCTGATGGACTGTTCCCATTAGGCCGTGCCCCGGCCACTCGGTTCAGCGGGAGTTTCTTGCAGGCAAAAAAAAA
>NZ_JXXD01000239.1 GCF_000935215.1 Stutzerimonas stutzeri | reverse complement strand
CCGTCAACGCCCTCTCGCACTACACCGACTGGACCATCGGCCACGTACACGCCGGCGCCCTCGGCTGGGTTGCCATGGTGTCCATCGGCGCGCTGTATCACCTGATTCCGAAGGTCTTCGGCCGCGCTCAGATGCACAGCGTCGCGCTGATCAACACCCACTTCTGGCTGGCCACCATCGGCACCGTGCTCTACATCGCCTCGA
>NZ_JXXD01000238.1 GCF_000935215.1 Stutzerimonas stutzeri | reverse complement strand
AAATACCCCGCCCCAGCCCGCCGACGCCCTTCGCCTGGCCGGTAGCGGACGCATCGCGGCATTCTGCTACGGCACGCTGCCCTCGCTCTGGCCACAACTGGTGGCCTACACGCTGTACCGCTGGGAAAACAATATTCGCATGGCCAGCGTGCTCGGCTTCGTTGGCGCCGGCGGCCTGGGCCAGATGCTCTACATGAGCCTCAGCCTCTTCCAGGAAGCCCAAGCCTCGGCAGTGATCCTGGCCATGCTGGCGATGGTACTGGCGGTCGACAGCCTGAGTGCCTGGGCCAGGCAGCGCTGGGTGCGAGGCTGACCTAAACCTGAGCTCGCCCCATTTCAGTGCAATGCAGGTTTGCCGACGCGCTCCTGCACCAGCACCCAGGGGGCGACCACGACGGCCCAGAGGTCGGGGTCACGCTCCAGCCAGTCCTGCGCCTGCTCGGGCTGCATCTTCGACAGCTGTCCGCCGTGGAGCCACGCCGCTACCTTGGTCTGATCGTCCTCGGCGACGGCCAGCGCCACCTCGACCAGATCAGCATCGCCAGCCACCTGCAGCAGCGCTCCGCGAGCGAAGAACGGCTGCAGTTCTTCCCAGGTAATCGCTGCGGTTTCGCCCAACAGCTTGGCATAAAGAGTGCTTGCGTCGTCGGCCATGGGACTCACCAAATACGAAAAGGGCGCAATGATACCCGCGCCCCGATTCCCATCAAACGGTTGAATCTGCCGGCTGTGCAAACGGAGGAGACACTTCTACACTGTGCCGGTACAGTTGCCGGAGCGTTTCGGGATGTTCGCCTCTTAACGGCACTCCGGCCCGCAGGATTCAAACAATAACGATGCAAGTGGAGCACTTATGAAGACCAACCAGCGTCTTTCGAAAATTTTTCTGGCAATGGCACTGACCGGCGCAGCCAGCTACACCCTGGCCGCCGACACGATCCGCATCGGATTGGCAGGGCCGGTAACCGGGCCGGTGGCGCAGTACGGGGACATGCAGTTCATCGGGGCCGAAATGGCCATCGAGCAGATCAACAAGGCCGGCGGGGTGAACGGTCAGCAACTGGAAGGCGTGCGCTACGACGACGCCTGCGATCCGAAGCAGGCCGTGGCGGTGGCCAACAAGATCGTCAATGACGAAGTGCAGTTCGTTGTCGGCCACCTCTGCTCCAGCTCCACTCAACCGGCGTCCGACATCTATGAGGACGAAGGCATCCTGATGATCACCGCGGCTTCCACCAGCCCGGACATCACCTCCCGCGGTTACGAGCTGATCTTCCGCACCATCGGCCTCGACAGCCTGCAGGGCCCGACCGCCGGCAACTTCATTGCCGACCACGTCAAGCCGAAGAACGTCGCAGTCATCCATGACAAGCAGCAGTACGGTGAAGGCATTGCCACTGCCGTCAAGCAGACCCTGGAAAGCAAGAACATCAAGGTTGGCCTGTTCGAAGGCATCAATGCCGGCGACAAGGACTTCTCCTCGCTGATCGCCAAGCTCAAGCGCGAAGGCGTGGATTTCGTCTACTACGGCGGCTACCACCCGGAACTGGGTCTGCTGCTGCGTCAGTCCAAGGAAAAAGGCCTGAACGTACGCTTCATGGGTCCGGAAGGCGTCGGCAACTCGGAAATCTCCGCCATCGCCGGCCCGGCTTCCGAAGGCATGTACGTGACGCTGCCGAAGTCGTTCGATCAGGACCCGCGCAACAAGGAACTGGTAGACGGCTTCAAGGCCAAGAAGCAGGACCCGAGCGGCCCGTTCGTATTCCCCGCCTACGCCGCCGTGCAAGTCATTGCCGAAGGTATCGAGAAAGCCGGCAGCACCGACACCGCCAAGGTGGCAGAGGCGCTGCGCAGCAACACCTTCGACACCCCGACCGGCATGCTCTCCTTCGACGAGAAGGGCGACCTGAAGGACTTCAACTTCGTCGTCTACGAATGGCACCAGGACGGCACCAAGACCGAAGCCAAGTAAATTCCATCAGCCTGACGAAGCCCACACTCGCTTGTGGGCTTTGTTTTAAGCAGGCGGCCCAGCCAAAAGCACCCGGGTCGCCCTGCCGTACCTGTAATTCAACGAGCGGCCTGAACAGCAGGCCCACCTCGAACCGATGCCGTGCGTGATCCGCAGGGCACCGTACCGCAGTGGCGCCGCGCCAGGGTGTGCGGTGCGTTCGACGTGGGCAGCGCAGCAGACCGAAACGCAATTGCAGGGACTTCGGGAGAGCAGTGATGCCTGAGCTTTACCACTACCTACAACAGCTGATCAACGGGCTCACCGTTGGCAGCACCTATGCGCTGATCGCCATCGGCTACACGATGGTGTACGGCATCATCGGCATGATCAATTTCGCCCACGGCGAGGTGTACATGATCGGCTCGTATGTCGCCTTCATCGCCATTGTCGGCCTGTCCATGATGGGCTTGGATGCGCTGCCTATCTTGATGATGGGTGCGTTCGTCGCCGCCATCATCGTCACCAGCGCCTACGGCTACAGCATCGAACGGGTCGCCTACCGCCCGCTACGTGGCAGTAACCGCCTGATTCCGCTGATCTCGGCCATCGGCATGTCGATCTTCCTGCAGAACGTCGTGCTGCTGGCTCAGGATTCCAAGGACAAGGCGATTCCCAACCTGATGCCGGGCAATCTGGTGTTCGGTGAAAGCACCATGAATGGCGTGGTGATTTCGTACATGCAGATCCTGATCTTCGTGGTCACCTTCGTTGCCATGTACGGGCTGACGATGTTCATCTCGCGGTCACGTCTGGGGCGCGCCTGCCGCGCCTGCGCAGAAGACCTGAAGATGGCCAACCTGCTGGGCATCAACACCAACGGCATCATCGCCCTGACCTTCGTCATCGGCGCTGCGCTGGCCGCCATCGCAGCGGTACTGATCAGCATGCAGTACGGCGTGATCAACCCGCACATCGGCTTCCTCGCCGGCATCAAGGCATTCACCGCGGCGGTACTCGGCGGCATCGGCAGCATTCCGGGCGCCATGCTCGGCGGCCTGGTGCTTGGCGTAGCAGAGGCCTTCGGTGCCGACATCTTCGGTGACCAGTACAAGGACGTCGTGGCGTTCAGCCTGCTGGTGCTGGTCCTGCTGTTCCGCCCCACCGGCATCCTCGGCCGCCCGGAGGTGGAAAAGGTATGACCGGCAATCTCCGTACAGCCTTCTTCAGCGCCCTGCTGGTCATCGCCGTTGCGGTGCCGGTATTTGGCCTGAAGCTCACCACCGTCGGCATCCGCGTCGAAGTGCACGGCGCCGAAGCCGGTACGTTCTGGATCATCGCCGCCTGCGCGGTAGCCATGTTCGTCTGGCAACTGTTCCGTACTCACCTGGCCGCCGGCTGGGCCGCCAGCCCAAGCCTGCCGAGCGTACCCGCAGGCGCGGGCAGCTTCCTTACCCTGCCCTCGACCCAACGCTGGATCATCATCGCTCTGATCCTCGTCGGGCTGGCGTGGCCGTTCTATGGGTCACGTGGCGCGGTGGACATCGCCACGCTGATCCTGATCTACGTGATGCTCGGCCTCGGCCTGAACATCGTCGTCGGTCTGGCCGGCCTGCTCGACCTGGGTTACGTCGGCTTCTACGCCGTCGGTGCCTACACCTATGCGCTGCTCTCGCACTACTACGGGGTCGGGTTCTGGACTGCACTGCCCATCGCCGGCGCGATGGCGGCGCTGTTCGGCTTCCTGCTGGGCTTCCCGGTGTTGCGCCTGCGCGGTGACTATCTGGCCATCGTGACTCTCGGCTTCGGCGAGATCATCCGCATCCTGCTGCGCAACATGACCGACCTCACCGGCGGCCCGAACGGCATCAGCGGCATCGACAAACCGACCCTGTTCGGCCTGTCCTTCGACCGCCGCGCAGCCGAGGGCATGCAGACGTTCCACGAGTATTTCGGCATGGCCTACAACTCGGTGAACAAGGTGATCTTCCTCTACCTGATTGCCCTGCTACTGGTGCTGTTGACGTTGTTCGTGATCAACCGCCTGCTACGCATGCCTATCGGACGCGCCTGGGAAGCCCTGCGCGAAGACGAGATCGCCTGCCGCGCGCTGGGCATGAACCCCACCGTGATCAAGCTCTCGGCCTTCACCCTCGGTGCGACCTTCGCCGGGTTTGCCGGCAGCTTCTTCGCCGCACGCCAGGGTCTGGTATCGCCGGAGTCGTTCACCTTCATCGAGTCGGCGATCATTCTCGCCATCGTCGTGCTGGGTGGCATGGGCTCGCAGCTCGGGGTGATCCTCGCAGCCATCGTGATGATCCTGCTGCCTGAGCTGATGCGCGAATTCAGCGAATACCGCATGTTGATGTTCGGCGCCCTGATGGTGCTGATGATGATCTGGCGTCCGCAAGGCCTGCTGCCGATGCAACGCCCACACCTGGAGCTGAAGCAATGAGCCGCCCGATTCTCGAAGTACGCGGCCTGATGATGCGTTTTGGCGGCCTGCTGGCGGTCAACGAGGTGGGGCTGACGGTACATGACAAGCAAGTGGTTTCGATGATCGGCCCCAACGGCGCCGGCAAGACCACGGTGTTCAACTGCCTGACCGGTTTCTACCAGCCGACCGCCGGAGAAATCCTCCTCGACGGTACGCCGATCCATGGCCTGCCGGGCCACAAGATCGCTCGCCAGGGCGTGGTACGCACCTTCCAGAATGTCCGCCTGTTCAAGGACATGACGGCGGTGGAAAACCTGCTGGTGGCACAGCATCGCCATTTGAACACCAACTTCCTCGCCGGTCTCCTGAAGACCCCGGGATTTCGTAAGAGCGAGCGCGCGGCGATGGACTTTGCTGCGCACTGGCTGGAGCAGGTGAATCTGACCGATGTAGCCAACCGCCCGGCTGGAACCCTCGCCTACGGCCAGCAGCGCCGCCTGGAGATCGCCCGCTGCATGATGACGCGTCCGCGCATCCTCATGCTCGACGAGCCGGCGGCGGGCCTCAACCCAAAGGAAACCGAGGATCTCAAGGCGCTGATCGCCATGCTGCGTGACGAACATGGGGTCACGGTGCTGCTGATCGAACACGACATGAAGCTGGTCATGAGCATTTCCGACCACATTTACGTGATCAATCAGGGCACGCCGCTGGCCGATGGTTCGCCCGAACAGGTGCGCAACAATCCGGACGTGATCAAAGCCTACCTGGGGGAGGCGTAAGCATGCTGACTTTCGAAAACGTCTCGACCTTCTACGGCAAGATCCAGGCCTTGCATGGCATCAACGTGCAAGTCGAACAGGGCGAGATCGTCACCCTGATCGGCGCCAACGGTGCCGGCAAGTCGACCCTGCTGATGACCCTGTGCGGCTCGCCGCAGGCGGCCAGTGGCAGCATCCGCTTCCAGGGCGAGGAGCTGGTCGGCCAGCAGACCTGCGACATCATGCGCAAGGCCATCGCCGTGGTACCCGAAGGGCGGCGGATCTTCGCCCGTCTGACGGTTGAGGAAAACCTCTCCATGGGCGGCTTCTTCACCGGCAAGACGGACTTTCAGGAACAACTGGACAAGGTGCTCGGCCTGTTCCCGCGGCTCAAGGAGCGCTACCAGCAACGCGGTGGCACCATGTCCGGCGGTGAACAGCAGATGCTCGCCATCGCCCGCGCGCTGATGAGCAAACCCAAGCTGCTGCTACTCGACGAGCCATCGCTGGGC
Organism: Stutzerimonas stutzeri; assembly: GCF_000935215.1. Classification (GTDB taxonomy): domain Bacteria; phylum Pseudomonadota; class Gammaproteobacteria; order Pseudomonadales; family Pseudomonadaceae; genus Stutzerimonas. The sequence continues at coordinate 213 of NZ_JXXD01000238.1, read as the reverse complement.
TTGGCGCCGATCATCATCCAGCAGATTTTCGAGATCATCGAACAGCTGCGTGAGGATGGCGTGACGGTGTTCCTGGTCGAGCAGAACGCCAACCAGGCGCTCAAGCTGGCCGACCGCGGTTACGTGCTGGAGAACGGGCATATCGTCATGCAGGGCAGCGGCGAGGACCTGCTGACCGATCCGAAAGTGCGCGACGCCTACCTGGGCGGCTGA
>NZ_JXXD01000237.1 GCF_000935215.1 Stutzerimonas stutzeri | reverse complement strand
GCCCAGCGTGGCGCCTTCATCCACCGGCGGGCCGGGGCGTTCGCCTTCGGCGAGCAGGGCGAAATCGAGCAGGCGATGGGTGTAGTCGAAGGTCGGGCCGAGCAACTGGCCGCCGGGCACGTCCTTGAAGGTCGCCGAGATGCGCCGGCTGAGCTGCATGGCGCCAGTGTCCAGCGGCAGGCTCTCGGCGAAGCGCGGCAGCGTGGTGCGGTAGGCGCGCAAGAGGAAGATCGCCTCGACCAGATCGCCGGCGGCCTGCTTGATCGCCAGCGCAGCGAGCTCCTCGTCATACAGCGAGCCTTCGCTCATCACCCGCGCCACGGCGAGCGGCAGCTGCTGGCGGATCTGCTCGACGGCGAGTTTGGCGATGCCGGTATCGCCGCGGCGCTTCTTCGCCAGCAGCGCGTGGGCGTTGTCGATGGCCTGTTCGCCACCCTTGACCGCGACGTACATCAGGCCACCTCCTGCAGCGAATCGCCGATGCGGGTGCTGCGCGGCAGGCCGAGCACTTCGCCGTCGGCGCAGAACAGCGCATCGAGCCCGCGCGGGAAGTCGTTGCGTGTGGTGCGCTGCTGCCAGAAGGCCGGCGTCAGCGGCAGGCCGACCAGGCGGCTGCCGTCGATGCCCGGGCCCTGCCAGCTCAGCGCCGGGCCGCGGTCGAGACGGTCGAGCTGGATCAGCAGCGTGCAGGACTGGTCCGGGTAGCGCTCGCTGCCGTTGTAGAAGCCGGAGAGGTCGTCCAGCGCCGCGGCGTCGAGCAGGGCGAACATCGCCTCCTCACGCGCCTCGACGATCGGGCAGCCACAGTGGAAGGCCAGGTTGGCGCGAATCGCCGGGGTGTCGAAGGCCGGCGCCAGCCACAGCGGCGTGTCGTTATCCAGCAGGCTCAGGCACAGCGCGTAACCGGCGGCCTGCAGCGGCTCGATGGCGGCGACGCTGACCAGCGCCTGGCGCGTGCCGGGTTCGGACAACGCCTTGAGCGCAGCGCGGAAGCACTTCTGCGCGTCCAGCACCGGGTCGGCGAAGGCGGGCTGCAACAGGTCGGATGGGGCGCGATTCATCAGTCTTCTCCTCGCAGCAGCGTGAAGAACTCCACGCGGGTAGTGGCGGTTTCGGCAGCCTTTTGCGCGGCGCGTCGGGCCTGCGCGGCGGCCAGCGGTTCGATCAGTTCATTCAGCCAGCGGCTCTGCTGGGCGCCCTGCAGATGGGCATCGGCGAGGGCGGCGAGCTCGGCCTGGCGCTTGTCGCGGCCGGCACGGTAGCTGTAGCCGGTGCTGCCATCGGCCAGGCGCACCACGCAGCGGGTGACGCTCATCTCGCCGAGGTTGAACGGCGCACCGGTGCCGCCCATGCGGCCGCGCACCAGGGTCATGCCGATTTCCGCGGGGCGGATCAGCTGGTAGGTGCAGTCGCGCAGGGCGCTCTCGAAAGGCGCCAGTTCGGCAGCGCTGGCGCGCGCCAGCACGGCCATCCAGCGCTGGCGGGGGGATTGTTCGCGGGTGTGCATGGGGTTCTCCATCAGATGGCGACCTGGTACTGGAAACGGTCGGAACGGCTGGCCGAGAGGGCGATCTCCACCGGTCGCCCGGCGGCATCCCAGGACAGGGTGAACACCGACAGCAGCGGCATGCGCAGGGGCATCAGCAGCTGTGCGGCCTCGTCGCGATCGGCCAGGCGTGCGCCGATCAGGCTGAAACGGCGCGTCAGCGGCAGGCCGCGTTCGCCGAGGTAGCGGCGCAGCGAGCCGCCCTGATAGTCGGCGAGGCGTTCGGCGTGGCTGGCGCAGTAGCGGTGGCGGATCAGGCTGACCGGCTCGCCGTCGAGCAGGCGCAGGGTGCTCAGCTCGATCAGCGCGGCGCCTTCGGCCAGTTGCAGGTGGCGTGCTTCCTCGGCGCTGGCGCTGAGCTGGCGACGCGCGAGCAGGCGCGCTTCGGTGCGCACGCCGAGGGCGGCGAGCGCATCGCTGTAGGCACTGTCGGCCTGCAGCGGATAGACCAGCGGGCGTCGCAGCACCTGGGTGCCCTTGCCCTGGCGGCGCAGCAGGCGGCCTTCCTGTACCAGCTCGTCGACGGCGCGGCGCAGGGTGTGGCGGTTGACCGCGAAGCGGCGCGCCAGCTGCATCTCGCCGGGGAGGAAGTCGCCGATGCGGTAGTGGCGCAACTCGCCGCGCAGCACCTGGGCCAGTTCGAGGTAGAGTGGTTCGCTGGGTTGTCTAGACAACTGCATGGTTTTTTCGAAGGCCGCGCAGGCCCTCACTCCGTCAGATGAAGAGCTTGCGCAGGCGCTGGGAGAGCAGGTCGATCAGGCTCACCACGGCGATGATGATCAGCAGCAGGGCGGCGGTCTGGCCGAACTGGAAACCGCGGATGGCTTCCCAGAGGATCACGCCGATGCCACCGGCGCCGACCATGCCGACCACCGTGGCCGAGCGTACGTTGGATTCGAAGCGGTACAGCGAGTAGGAAATCCACAGCGGCAGCACCTGCGGAATCACCCCGAAGATGACTTCCTGCAGCGCACTGGCTCCGGTGGCGCGCACGCCTTCCACGGGGCCCGGCTCGATGGCTTCCACGGCTTCAGCGAACAGCTTGGCGAGCACGCCGGTGGTGCTGATCCACAGCGCCAGCACGCCGGCGAATGGGCCGAGGCCGACGGCGACGACGAAGAGCATGGCGAAGACCATCTCGTTGATCGACCGGCAGGCGTCCATCAGTCGGCGCACCGGCTGGTAGACCCACCAGGGCACGATGTTCTCGGAGCTGAGGATGCCCAGCGGGATGGCGCAGACGATCGCCAGCAGCGTGCCCCAGAGGGCGATGTGCACCGTGGTGACCATCTCCTTGAGGTACAGCTGCCAGTTGCTGAAATCCGGCGGGAAGAAGTCGGCGGCGAAGGTCGCCATGTTGGCGCTGTCGCGGATCAGCAGCAGCGGATTCATCTCCGCGCCCTGCCAGGACCAGGCCAGCACGGCCAGGCACAGGCCCCAGCCGAACAGGCGCAGCCAGCTGCGCTTGTCGTTGCCCGCCAGTGGCGGTGTGGTGCTAAGAGTGGTCATGTTCGGTTCTCAAAAACGGCGCGGACGGGAGCGTGGCGCCAGCGCGCCACGCCCGGCGTTGCTCAGCTGGCCTTGGCGGCGGCGTTCTTCTGCTCGCGCTCGGCCATGCGCTGCTCCAGCTTGGCCAGCTCCTGGTCGATGCCCTGCAGCTGTGCCTGGCGGTCGCTGTCGGAGAGCTTGCTGTCGGCGGCGACTTCGCTGCGCTTCTTGAACAGTTCCAGCTGGCGGATCGGCAGCAGCTGGTCGTTGTCGGAGGCGCGGAACGGTGCCCACTGCAGGCCGGCGAGGATTTCCTTCTCGGCCGGCTTGGCGCCGTAGCTCATGAAGAACTCGCGCAGCCTGTTCTTCTGCTCGTCGCTCAGGCTCTTGCGCCACACCAGCGGGTCGGCCGGGATCAGCGGCGAGGTCCAGACGATCTTCAGTTGCGCGGCCTTGTCCGGCGCGGTGATCTCAAGACGCTCCATGCCTTCGCTGTTGAAGGTGCCGACATCGACCTGCTTGTTCGCCACCGACAGCGCGTTCACTTCATGGCTGCCGTTGAGGCTGCGCTTGAAGGCCTGGCCGGCGTCGACCTTGTTCTTGGCGAACACGTAGTAGCCGGGCACCAGGTAGCCGGAGGTGGAGTTCGGGTCGCCGTTGGCGAAGGTCAGGCTCTTGGCGTTCTTCAGCACGTCCTCGACCGAGTTCAGCGCGCTGTCTTTGTGCACGATCAGATGGCTGTAGTAGCCGGGGTTGCCGTTGGCGGCGACGGTCTGGGCGAAGATTTCGCCGCCGGCACGGTCCACCGCTTCCATCGCCGACTTGTTGCCGTACCAGGCCAGGTCGACCTTGTCGAAGCGCATGCCCTGGATCACCCCGGCGTAATCGGGGGCGAAGAAGGCCTTCACCTCGTAGCCGGTCTGCTTGCTCATGTCGGCGAGGAAGGGTTCCCAGACGCTGCGCAGGTTCTGCGAGGACTCGGTGGAAATGATGCCGAAGGTGATGGTCTCGGCGGCTTGAGCGGTGCCGGCGAGGGCACCGGCCAGCAGCGTGGAGGCGGCGAGAGCGCGGCTGAAGCGTTTCAACATGGAGGTCACTCCTTGGGTGTGGCGTTGGTTGTCGGGTGGCGTGGGGCTCAGCCGTTGACCAGCTGCAGCTGCCGCGGCTCGGCGGCGCGGGCGCGGTCGGAGAACAGCAGGCTGGCGTCCAGATCGGCGCCGTAGAGGTCGTTGAGCAGGCGGTCGCCGAGCGCCGCCGAGGGGCCGTCGTAGTGGATGCGGCCGTGCTTGAGCGCCACGGCGCGGGAGCAGTAGCGCAGCGCGTAATCGACCTGATGCAGGGTCACCACCACGGTCTTGCCGTCCTGGCGGTTGATGTCGGCGAGGATTTCCATGACCTTGCGCGCCGACTCCGGGTCGAGCGAGGCGATGGGTTCGTCGGCGAGGATCACCTCGGCCTGCTGGGTCAGCGCGCGGGCGATCGCCACGCGCTGCTGCTGACCGCCGGAGAGCGTCGAGGCGCGCTGCGCGGCACGCTCGGCCAGGCCGACGCGCTCCAGCGCCGTCATCGCCTGGCGCTTCTGCGCGTCGCTGAACATGCCCAGCGATCCGCGCCAGCGCGGCATGCGACCGAGAAAGCCGAGCAGCACGTTGTCCAGCACGCTGAGGCGGTTGACCAAGTTGAACTGCTGGAAGATGTAGCCGATTTCGGCGCGCAGACGGCGCACTTCGCCGTGCAGCTGGCCGGTGGCCTGCACCTCGCGGCCGAGCACCTCGATGCGTCCGCCAGCGGTGCGGTCGCAGCAGGCCAGGCCGGCCAGGTGGCGCAACAGCGTGGACTTGCCAGAACCGGATGCGCCGATCAGCGCCACCATCTCGCCCGGCTGGATCGCCAAGCCCAGGTCGAACAGCGCCTGCTTGCCGGCGAAGGTCTTGTTCAGTCGCTCGACTCGAATAGCCGCATTCATGTCTTGCCCTCTCGTCTGCGCGGCCGGGGAGGTCGGCCAACTTGTCTAGACGAGAAGGTAGTCAGGCTCTGTTGCAGTCCGGCTAAGCGTCCGTGAACCTGCGATGACCGTTCGGTGAAGCGTTGCCTGCCAGCGCAACGATCAGCCGGCGCACGCAAGGCTTTGCCTTCGCGGCGCAGCCCCCTAAGCTGATCGCCGTCACCGCGCCCCTTGTGCCGCGTCGCCTACACGACGGTCGGGCCTGTCAGAAAGAGGAAGAGCATGAAACAGAAGATCGTATTCATCACCGGCGCCACCTCCGGCTTCGGCCGCGCCACTGCCCGCCGCTTCGCCGAGGCCGGCTGGGCACTGGTCCTCACCGGCCGGCGCAGCGAGCGCCTGCAGGAGCTGAAGGCCGAGCTGTCGGCCAAGGTGCCGGTGCACATCGCCACGCTCGACGTGCGCCACGCCGGCGCGGTGAAGGAGGTGGTCGAGCAGCTGCCCGCCGAATTCCGCCAGATCGATTGCCTGGTCAACAACGCCGGCCTGGCGCTGGCGCCGCAGCCGGCGCAGCAGGTTGACCTGCAGGACTGGCACACCATGATCGACACCAACATCACCGGCCTCGTTAACGTCACCCACGCGCTGCTGCCGACGCTGATCGCCACCGGCAAGGGCGCCAGCATCGTCAACATCGGCTCGGTGGCCGGCCACTGGCCGTATCCGGGCGGCCACGTCTACGGTGCGACCAAGGCGTTCGTCGAGCAGTTCGGCTACAACCTGCGCTGCGACCTGCTCGGCACCGGCGTGCGCGTCACCGACATCGCGCCGGGCATGGCCGAAACCGAGTTCACCCTGGTGCGCACCAAGGGCGATCAGGCCGCCAGCGACAAGCTCTACCGCGGCACCACGCCGCTGAGCGCCGAGGACATCGCCGAGCAGATCTTCTACGTCGCCACCCTGCCGGATCACATCAACATCAACCGCCTGGAAGTGATGCCGACGCGCCAGGCCTGGTCTCCGTTCAACATCGATCGCGACAAGTAAGCGGCTCCAGGAGGCGTGGCGTGCAATGCGCCGCGCCTGCTGCATCCCCGGCAAACCGGCCGCCCAGACATATCGTTAACCCAAACGTAACGATTGCGTCCGCTGCTTGATTGATGACCCTTCGGTCACGTCCCTACTGTGCGCTCCACAAGCGGAAAACCTGTGGAGTCGCCATGACAACAACAATCTCCCCACCGCCGCAGTGGTCGCGTCGTCGCGCTGAAAAAGCCCGTCGTCTCGATCAGGTGCGCCGCCTCGCCGATGGCGTGGTGCTGCCCAGCGAGCGGATCGTCGAGGCCCTGGAACTGCTGATCGCCCCGGGTGATCGGGTGGTGCTCGAGGGCAACAACCAGAAGCAGGCGGACTTCCTCTCCCGCTCCCTGGCCAAGGCCGACCCCGGCAAGCTGCACGACCTGCACATGATCATGCCGAGCGTCAGCCGCGCCGAGCATCTGGATCTGTTCGAGCGGCAGATCGCCCGCAAGCTCGACTTCTCCTTTGCCGGTCCGCAGAGCCTGCGCATCAGCCAGCTGCTCGAAGACGGCCTGCTGGAAGTCGGCGCCATCCACACCTACATCGAACTCTATTCGCGCCTCTTGGTGGACCTGATCCCCAACGTCGCGCTGGTCGCCGGCTTCCAGGCCGACCGTCACGGCAACATCTACACCGGCCCGAGCACCGAGGACACCCCGGCGCTGGTCGAGCCGACCGCTTTTTCCGACGGCATCGTCATCGTCCAGGTCAACGAGATCGTCGACGAGCTGCCGCGCGTGGATATCCCGGCGAGCTGGGTCGATTTCGTCGTCGTGGCGGACAAGCCGTTCTACATCGAGCCACTGTTCACCCGCGACCCGCGCCACATCAAGCCGGTGCACGTGTTGATGGCGATGATGGCGATCCGCGGCATCTACGAAAAACACAACGTGCAGTCGCTCAACCACGGCATCGGTTTCAACACCGCCGCCATCGAGCTGATCCTGCCGACCTACGGCGAATCGCTCGGTCTGAAGGGCAAGATCTGCCGCAACTGGACGCTCAACCCGCACCCGACGCTGATCCCGGCGATCGAGACCGGCTGGGTCGAGAGCGTGCACTGCTTCGGCACTGAGCTGGGCATGGAGAACTACATCGCCCAGCGTCCGGACGTGTTCTTCACCGGCCGCGACGGCTCCATGCGTTCCAACCGCATGATGTGCCAGCTGGCCGGGCAGTACGCGGTGGACCTGTTCATCGGCGCCACCCTGCAGGTCGATGGCGACGGCCATTCCTCCACCGTGACCCGCGGTCGCCTGGCGGGCTTCGGCGGTGCGCCGAACATGGGCCACGACCCGCGCGGTCGCCGCCATCCGACCCCGGCCTGGCTGGATATGGCCATGCCCGGCGGCGAGGCCCCGGTGACCATGCTCGAGCGCGGCAAAAAGCTCGTGGTGCAGATGGTCGAGACCTTCCAGGAAGGCGGCAAACCCACCTTTGTCGAGCAGCTCGATGCGGTGGAGGTGGCGAAGAAGAGCGGTATGCCGCTGGCGCCGATCATGATCTACGGCGACGACGTCACCCACCTGCTCACCGAGGAAGGCATCGCCTACCTGTACAAGGCGCGCTCGCTGGAAGAGCGCCAGGCGATGATCGCCGCGGTGGCCGGCGTCACCAGCATCGGCCTGCGGCACAACCCGAAGGACACCGAGCGCATGCGCCGCGAAGGGCTGATCGCCCTGCCGGAAGACCTCGGCATCCGCCGCAACGACGCCACCCGCGAGCTGCTCGCCGCCAAGAGCATCGCCGAGCTGGTCGACTGGTCCGGCGGCCTCTACAACCCGCCTGCCAAGTTCAGGAGCTGGTGATGAGCGCACTCATTGCAAGACAGGCGCAGCCGACGCTGGCTGAGCGCCTGGCAGACCTGGCGGTGCAGGCGCTGATCGACGAGGCCGACCTGTCGCCCAAGCCGGGGCTGGTCGATCGGCGCGGCAATGGCGCACACGACGATCTGCATCTGGGTCTGATGCACGCCTCGGCCCATGCGCTGTGGCCGGCGTTCAAGGCGATGGCCGAAGCGGCGCAGGAAATTGGCGAAGTTGGCCAGCCCTTGCGCGAAACCCTCGGCCAGCTGGGCCGCGACGGCGAAGCCGACATGCTCCGCGTCACCGGCGGCGTGAATACCCATCGCGGAGCGATCTGGGCGCTGGGGCTGCTCAGCGCGGCGGCGGCGCTGGAGGCCGACGCGCCTGACGCCCGAGGCGTTGCGGCAACGGCCGCGAGACTGGCCCGCTTGAACGACCGGGCTGCGCCGCACAACCCACACAGCCATGGCGCGCGGGTCTGCCGGACCTATGGCGTGCTCGGTGCACGGGAGCAGGCGCAGCATGGCTTTCCTGCCGTCATCGAACAGGGCCTGCCGCAGCTGCTGGTAAGTCGCCGCGGCGGGGCCGGCGAGCAGAACGCCCGGCTCGATGCGTTGCTGGCGATCATGACCGAGCTCAGCGACACCTGCGTGCTGCACCGCGCTGGCCTCGACGGCCTGACCCGGATGCAGCAGGGCGCCCGTGCCGTACTGGCTGCCGGCGGTTGCGCCAGCCTCGCCGGGCGTCGCCAGCTGCGCGCGTTGGAAGGCGAGATGTTGTCGCTGCGTGCCTCGCCGGGCGGTGCCGCCGACCTGCTGGCCGCCACCTTATTCCTCGACCGTCTGGCGCCCGCCGCGTCGGCGCCGACTGGGAGCTACTGAACATGGAAACCCTGTCTTTCGAATTCGCCGCCGGGCAACCCGCCCGCGGCAAAGCCCTGGTCGGCGTGGTCGGCTCGGGCGATCTGGAAGTGCTGCTGGAACCCGGCCAGGCCGGCAAGCTGGCGATCCAGGTGGTCACCTCGGTCAATGGTGCCGAGCAGCGCTGGAAGAGCCTGTTCGAGCGGATGTTCCGCGAGCAGAACCTGCCGGCACTGAACATCGATATTCACGATTTTGGGGCCACGCCCGGCGTAGTGCGTCTGCGCCTGGAGCAGGGACTGGAGGAGGTCGGCCATGATTGATGTGTCCGCTAACACCGTGGCCCGTTTACTCGAGTCGCGCAGCTTCGTCGAGCTCGGCGCCCGCCAGCGTGCCCGCGCACTGCTGGACGAAGGCAGCTTCCGCGAACTGCTCGATCCGTTCGACCGCGTCACTTCGCCCTGGCTGCCGAAGCAGGGCATCGTCACCCAGGCCGACGACGGCGTGGTGGTCGCCAAGGGCACCATTGACGGCCAGCCGGCGGTGATCGCCGCCGTCGAAGGCGCCTTCCAGGGCGGCAGCATGGGCGAAGTCGGCGGCGCGAAGATCGCCGGCGCGCTGGAACTGGCTGCCGAAGACAATCGCAACGGCATCCCGACCCGCGCCGTACTGTTGTTGGAAACCGGCGGCGTGCGTCTGCAGGAAGCCAACCTCGGGCTGGCCGCCATCGCCGAGATCCAGGCGGCCATCGTCGAGCTGCGCGAGTACCAGCCGGTGATCGGCGTGGTCGCCGGTTCGGTCGGCTGCTTCGGCGGCATGGGCATCGCCTCGGGCCTGTGCAGCTATCTGGTGGCCACCCGCGAAGCGCGCATCGGCCTCAACGGCCCGCAGGTGATCGAGCAGGAAGCCGGGCTCGACGAGTACGACTCGCGCGACCGCCCGTTCATCTGGAGCCTGACCGGCGGCGAGCAGCGTTACGCCTCGGGTCTGGTGGACGCCTATGTCGCCGACGACACCGATGCCATCCGCGCGCAACTGCACAAACTGTTCGCCCTCGGCAAACCCTTGCAACCGCGTAGCCGCCGCCACGCCTGGTTCCTCCGGCGCCTGGCCGATGTCGACACCCGCACGCAACTCGATGCCGCTGCCGTGCGTGCCCTCTATGAAGGAGATGCCCAATGAGCCGTGGACTGAACTGGTTGCAAGCCTTGGCCGGCGGTCAGGCGCAGGCCGGCTATCCGGCCTCGGTGAAGGTGATCGACGGCACCCTCGGTAATCGCGCCGCCCGCTATATCGCCGTGGTGCCGGATGCCGCGAATCCCTTCCCGCGCGCGCGCAACGGCGAGGTTGGCCTGCTCGAAGGCTGGGCGCTGGGCCAGGCGCTGGACGAGGTGATCGCCGCCGATCGCGACAAGGCGGACAAGCGCGTGGTGGTTGCCGTGGTCGACGTGCCGAGCCAGGCCTATGGCCGCCGCGAAGAGGCGCTGGGCATTCACCAGGCGCTGGCCGGTGCGGTGGACGGCTATGCCCGTGCGCGGCTGGCCGGACATCCGGTGATCGCGTTGCTGGTGGGCAAGGCGATGTCCGGCGCCTTTCTCGCCCACGGTTATCAGGCCCAGCGGATCATCGCCCTGCGCGATCCGGGCGTGATGGTGCATGCCATGGGCAAGGCCGCCGCGGCGCGCATCACCCTGCGCAGCGTCGAGGAGCTGGAAGCGCTGGCCGAGTCGGTACCGCCGATGGCCTACGACATCGACAACTACGCCACCCTCGGCCTGCTCTGGGAAACCCTTTCGGTGGACAGCATCGAGCAGCCCTCGGCGGACGACATGCAGCGGGTGCGCGACTGCCTGAACAAGGCCGTGGCGGACGTCGGCAGCAGCAGCGACCTGCGCGGCCGACTCGGTGCGCCGAACCGCGAGGCGTCGTCGCGGGTGCGCGAGCTGTTGCGCGCGCAGTGGTAGCGAACACCTGAGCGGCCGTATCCGCCGAACCCATCAGCGACTCGACAACAACAATCACGAGGAGGCTGTAGATGCACGACACTCCCCGCCCCCACGACCTGCTCTGGGGCATGCGTCCCGAGCAACTGCCGGCCGATGCGCCCGCCTGGGCGGTCGCTGTGCTCGCCGCTGGCCAGCCGGTGGTGGTGCGGCGTGCGCGTGTGGCTGCCGGCCTGGTCGCGGTCGGGTTGCGGGGGGCGACGCGCGATCAACGCCTGGCCGCGCTGATGCCGGTCGCGGCGATCGCTCATCGGTTGGCGCCGGAAGATCTGCTCGGTCGTCAGGCCAGTGAGGATCTGCCGGTGTTCCGCGTGCTGGCCGAGCTACGCCCCTTGCTCGATGCGCTGGGCCACGTCTGGGGCGTCACCGGCTCGGCCGGTTTTCAGC
>NZ_JXXD01000236.1 GCF_000935215.1 Stutzerimonas stutzeri | reverse complement strand
CAGGAACACCCGCAGGTAGGCAAGCTGGCCAAACAGGAGAACCTGCAGGATTGGCAGTGGGTGCAGAAGCGCTTCGAGCGACTGCAATTGCATCGCAAGCAACCAAGTGGCCTGAACATCTGGACTTGCGAAGTCACAGGCGCCAGAAAATCGAGGAAGCTACATGGCTATTTACTTATCAAACCAGAAATGGTTTTCGAATTTACGCCTCCAAATAACCCATATCTATTTTCAATGAAATTTCCCGGCCTATGAAGATCAAGATATGAAAATCATCTATCAAAATTAAATGGTCTCATCAGTATTTCCATCAGAAACACTAGATATGTGAATAGCGTTCGCACCATCGTCACCAGTGAGGTACAGGCGCAGCGCGTAGAGCAGATCGGGGGTGCGGTCGCCTGAGGGTTTCTGGATGTTGATTTTCACACGGGAGAAGAGCTTGATGTTGGACAGCCCATAGCCCTCACAGGACTGCGGATCACACATCACAAGTGGATAGCGCAGCACTTCGTCCAATGGAATGCGTTTATGAACCAGCAGAGGGTGCCGTGCCGGCATTACAACCACCAGTGGATCGCTCCATGCCGCTTCGGCCACAATGCCATCTCCAACGTCGGCCGACTGCGCGAAGCCGACATCGTATAGTTCGTCGTTCAACCCCCGGATTTGCTGCGATAGCGGAATCTCGAACAGGCGGATCTCGATATCTGGATCGTCCTGTCGACACTGGGCAAGCAAGGCGCTCAAGCGTGGCGGGGTGATCCCGTCGGACAAGGCAACTCGCAGTTGGTCCTGATAGCCAGCGGCAACAGCTCTGATACTGTTGCTTGCCTGTTCAAGAGCAGAAAATACGCGCGGAACATGCTCCAGAAATACCTGGCCTGCACGGGTCAATCGCGTACTGCGCGTTGTTCGGTCGAAAAGGCGAACACCCAGATCTTCCTCCAGCTCCTTGATGGCGCGTGAAAGCGGGGACTGCTCAATGTGTAGCCGCTCGGCTGCACGAGCGAAGTGAAGCTCCTCAGCAACGGCGATGAAACATCGAAGATGACGCAAGTCCATTTTTTAGCACCGACTCAATCAACACCTCCTTTCTTAACCTTCAGGTTTATATTCACGCTCTTTATAGGCGAGCAACCGAAGTGCGTTGAACACTACTACCAAAGTTGAACCTTCATGGGCTGCGACGGCGGGACCAATTCCCAGACCGAGAATCGTTGCCGGGACCAGAATCGCCACAACGCCAAGACTGATGAAGAGGTTCTGGCGGATGATCTTCCGGGTGCGTCGACTGAGTTCGACCGCAAACGGCAGGTGCGAAAGATCGTCCGCCATCAAGGCAACGTCGGCAGTCTCCAACGCCACGTCCGAGCCGGCCGCCCCCATGGCGATGCCGACTGTCGCATGGGCCATGGCGGGCGCATCATTCACACCATCTCCTACCATCGCGACCTCAGTGGTGTCGCGCAGCTTTTTGATGGCCTCTACCTTGTCCTCCGGCATCAGATCACCCCATGCCTCGTCCAAGCCAACGTGCTTGGCGACGGCATCGGCGACGCGTTGGTTGTCGCCAGAAATCATGATCATGCGATTGATACCGATGGCACGCAGGCGTTCGAGCGCCGGCCGCGCCGTTGCGCGTGGCGTATCCATCAAACCGATGACCCCGAGATCACGACCTGCGCGGCGTACCGCCATGGTGGTGCGCCCCTCGATGCGGAGCCGTTCGACCGCCTCGGCGACCGGCTCCGTCAAGGCGGGTATCCTGTCGCTGCCGAACATTTCCGCCTTGCCGATTTCCACGGCATGTCCCTCGATCTCGGCGATCACCCCTTTGCCGGTGAGGCTACGAAGCCCGGATGCAACGGGAAGCGTCGTGCTGCCAAGGCGCTCCACGCCATCCTGTGCGATGGCCCGCGCCAAGGGATGATCGCTCAGCGCTTCGACGGCAACTGCCGTGGCCAGTAGCTCGGTCTCGTTGACGCCCGGTGCTGGCAGGACATCGGTGATACGTGGCCGTCCTTCGGTCAAGGTGCCGGTCTTGTCGAAGGCCAGGGCATCAAGCGAACCGAGCTTCTCAAGCGGGGCTCCACCTTTTATCAGTACACCGCCACGAGCAGCGCGCGCGACGCCAGACAAGATGGCGCTCGGCGTTGCTATGGCGAGCGCACACGGGCTGGCCGCTACCAGTACGGCCATGGCGCGGTAGAAACTGTCCCGGAACGGCTCGTCTACTACAACCCAGGCGAACAAGAGCAGGAAGGATGTAGCCAGTACGGCCGGCACGAAGACGCGTTCGAAGCGGTCAGTGAGTCGCTGCGTGGGAGATTGCCGCGTCTCGGCTTCGCTGACCATTTTGACCACGCGGGCCAGCGCGCTTTCCGAGGCAAGTTTGGTCACGGCGATGTCTATCGCGCCGGCACCGTTAATGGTGCCGGCAAACACGCGATGCGCCGCGTCCAAAAGATCAGGCCGGATATTGGCCTGCGCCGGGTCGGGAACCGGGCGTTTATCGACGGGCACGCTTTCTCCAGTGACCGGGGCCTGGTTGATGCTGGTTTCGCCGGACACCACGAAACCGTCGGCTGGCAAACGTTCGTTGGGCCGCACGAGCACCAAGTCACCCAGAACCAGTTCCTGCACGCCTATTTCCCTGACCTCGCCGTCGCGGCGGACACGGGCGGTCTCCGGCGCGAGTTCGGCCAGGGCTTCAATCGCCCGCTTGGCCCGGCCCATGGCGTAGTGCTCCAGCGAATGGCCCAGGCTGAACAGGAACAACAGCAAGGCGCCTTCGGCCCAAGCACCGAGCGCCGCCGCACCGGCGGCGGCGACCAGCATCAACGTGTCGATCTCGAAGCGTTTGAGCCTCAGGTTCTGAACTGCTTCTTTGACGGTATAGAAACCACCAAAGAGGTAGGCACCGAGATAGTTGGCGATGGCGAGCCAATCTGCGACGGGCGCCCACTTATCCAACGCGAATCCGGTGGCAAGAAGTCCTCCGCACAGCAGGGAGAATATCAATTCACTGTTTTCGCCAAACACACCGGCGTGACGGTGCGCATCACCGTCGCCATCTTTGAGCTGATCGCTATCACGCCCAGCTGGGGGATCTTCGGGCTTTCGGTTGACGCCAACTTCCGCGAGCGCATCACGAATGTCATCCTCTGAGATTTTCTCCCTATCTAATTCCACCCGTACCACGCCACCAATACTGACCTCTGCTTCAAGCACGCCAGGCATGGAGAGCAGTCGTTTGGTCAAGGTACGTGCAAGTCGTTGGTGTGTGACGCCCTTGACCTGCCAGATCAGATGACCGTACCGCTGGGTAATACGCGCACCGGCAGCTTCGACGAGTTCGCGGATGCGCGCGAGCGATAGCGCTTCGGAGGCATAGTGAATGCATACCTCATGCGTCTGATTGTTGGTGCCGCTGCGGATATGAACGTTTTCCACCCCCTGTTGTGCTCGCAACTCAACGAGAAGACGCTGTACACAGGCGTCGGCATCGTGCGCAATATCCGGCAGTAGAACCGGAAGGTCGATCTGTAGTTTTTCAGTCATGACTTCTCCCTCGATCGCATTTTTCCACTGCCTCCGGGAATTATGACAAGGACATATTTCTTGCTCTCTATGTTCGCCCTCTGGCTGGAAGACGGTAGTCGGTGCTGTATTTGATCGAATTGTCTTTTGGTAACTGCCATATAGACATCGCCGTTCATGTGCCTCAGTCGAGCACTCACTTGCTCGATGGACACCAGCTCTGCCATCCCCCTTGAGTAGTAGCGTGCGGAAAACGGCCTGCTATCGATGTACCAAAAATTGGCATTCGCGCCGGACGCATCCTGCACGTATCGCACTAATTCTCTTTCGGTATTGATCAGATTCGGCTGCAGCACGGCTGTCAGCGACGCAACCAGCATCACGGTTGGCACCAGCGAAGCGAGTGTTGCAGTCACATATCGAGGAGGCCCTGAATCCGGCTTACGGGGGGCTGCTTGCCAGGCAGACAATGCCCTCCCCATCAGGATCGAAAATGCAGGGATGGCGGGCAGCGCATAGGTCCAAAGCAGATTGCGGGCAAACGTAAAAAGTAATAACGAGAAAACCGACCATCCCAGCAGGTACGCCGTTACAGGCTCAGACAGGACTCTTCTCAGTGACTGGCGAGCGCCACTGTGGCCTGCTGCATATAACAGCGCTGCGAGGGCCAGGATTCCCCATGGAAAGGTTGCCATGAGCCAGAATCCCCAGATGCTGCCATAGGGCTCGACGTGGGCCGTACCGTAGAGATCCCCCTGCCAGCCTGGATCGAGGTAACGCAGGACATGCTCGCCGAGCAGGAAATAGTTCAGGAAGCCTGGCGTTTTCTGCTCAGCCAAGACGTACCAAGGGAGGACCAGCGCTATAACAACGGCTACCCCCCAGATCCAGACACGCCCGGACATGCGAGGCCACTGGATTTGCCGGCAAATAAGCCAGCCTGTAGCGACTGATCCCGCCACAAGCACGCCGGCCAATGGCCCCTTGGAGAGAAGGCCGATTGCCAAGCCTGCAAATCCCAAGGCTCGCCAATACCACTGTCCCAGCACGAGACCGGCCATGCACAGTGTGGTGCCCAAGGTCAGAAAGGGATCTGTCAGAACAGCAACACCGGCGATGTACGGCAAAGCGCAGGACGCATAGACAACCACCGCCCAGCGCGCCGTTCGCAGCCCGGAATACTGACGAGCCAGTGCATGGATGGCAGCCAGAATGGCGAGAAAGCCCAACCAGGAAGGGAGGCGCACAGCCCACTCATTCAGACCAAAGAGACGAATTGAAAGAGCTTGCACCCAGAAGGAGAATGGTGGCTTTCCCCAGAAGGGCACACCAGGTTCGAACCAGGGCGTTATCCAGTCACCACCTTCTGCCATTAGGCGAGCAATTTCAGCATAGCGTGGCTCAGACGTTCCGGAGAACGGAATCAAAATCATGCCGAAAATTTGCGGCAACAGCAGGAGGAACAGCCATATATAAGGGCGGGCGCACCATGAACGGATCATCGTTCCTCGCTCCTCGCCAGCCTGACTTCTTCCCGTGGTAACTCACAGACCTCCTCGACCAAATAAATGGGACGCTGTTTGGATTCCAGATAGATGCGCCCTACGTACTCGCCAACCAAGCCGATCGAAAGCAGCTGGATGCCACCGATAAACGTCATCACCACCATGAGCGAGGGATACCCGGACACGTCCGACCCGAGAACCAACGTTTTGGCTACGATCAGAGCACCGTACATGACGCTACCCAAAGCGGTCAGCAGGCCCAGAAAGGTCACGCAGCGAAGTGGAGACACTGAAAAAGACGTCAGCCCCTCCATTGCCAGACGCATGAGTCCAATGAAGTTCCATTTGCTATCGCCGGCGGCGCGGGGTTCTCGGTCGAACGATATGACCTTCGTCGGCAAGCCAATCCAGGCGAATAGTCCTTTCATGTAGCGATTTCTTTCGCGCAGGCGCCCCAGGGCATCAATGGCGCGACGACTCATCAGCCTGAAATCGCCAACATCCTTGGGAATGGTCACGTCGCTCAATCGACATAGCAGTCGATAGAACATGTAGGCACAGAAGCGTTTCAGGGCACCTTCCCCATTCCTGGAACGACGCCGCATCAGGACGATATCCATCCCGCTGCGCCAAGCCTCAACCATGAGCGGAATGAGTTCAGGTGGATCCTGAAGGTCGGCGTCCATGATGATCACGGCGTGCCCTAGCGCATGGTCCAGGCCGGCTGTTGTCGCGGCCTCCTTGCCAAAATTCCGACTGAGCTTTACCAAACGAACCCACGGATAGGTGTAGGCCAACCCGGCAAGGTACCTATGGCTGTCGTCAGTACTGCCATCATCGACAAAGACGATCTCGTACTGGAAATCCAGTGAGTCGAGGGCCTTATGCAGTCGCTCGTACAAGCGGGGAAGAACGGGCTTCTCATTGAAGACCGGAATGACAACGGATAGGACGGGGCCGTTCGATGGAAGACGAGAAAGGTTCACGAGAAAACCCTCCTCTGAACCTGAAAGTTCATCAGGCAAACCAGCGAGGTCGTCATCAGCTGAGCGTAGGCGATGTTTACTCCGGCCCATTGATACAAAATCCCGAGCAGTATCAGGTTAGCGACCCAAGAACCGACCACGGATGCCAAATAGAGGAGCACGACACGTTCATGCGACTTGACGCAACGAAACACATAGCCTTTCTGCAGCCAGTAGTTCGTTAACGCTCCGGCCGCAGCGCCCACGGAACTTGCCCATAAGGCGGGGATATCCCAGGCCATCAGGCCCGACATCGCGCTCCAATGCACGGCTGTGGAAATTCCGCCCGCCACCAGAAAATGAGGAAATCTGGACCAGAGTCGTTGCCAGCCTTCTCGACATCTTGATGTTTGAGCGGGATAAGAAACCGGATGTAGTTTGCTCGTCATGCTCTGCCGCTCCCCGTTTCTTCCGGCTTCACCGCACGAGCAGCGAAGGTGGGCAGCACCATCAAGGTCAACACGGTGGCGGTGATCAATCCCCCGATAACGACGGTGGCGAGCGGCTTCTGTACTTCGGCCCCGGACCCTGTCGCTATCGCCATGGGGATGAAGCCGACGATGGCCACCAGTGCCGTCGTCAGCACGGCGCGAAGGCGGCTCGACGCGCCAGCGGCAGCGGCCTCCAGAGGCAGGTCACCAGCCGTCAGACGCTCACGAATCGCCTGCATCAGCACCAAGCCATTGAGCGTGGCCACACCCGACACCGCGATGAAGCCCACGGCTGCCGATACGGAGAACGGCATACCACGCAGCAGCAGTGCCAATGCGCCACCCACCAAAGCCAAGGGCACGCAGACAAAGACAAGCGCGGCTTCACGGATGGTGCCCAACGCCATGTACAGCAGACTTCCGATCAGCAGAAACACGACCGGAACCACCATCGCTTCATAGGGCGGAGCCGGCTCGGCCCGAGAAGGTAATGCGAATAAGACCGCTGTAACAGCCACAGCAAAGCCAACCGCCCACTGCGGTCGACTGAACGACGTGAACATGAGGAAACTCCCAAAGCTGAATGAGTTGACGAAACGGCCGCACGAAGGGTGCAGCCGGGAGTCGTCAGGCTTTGGGTGGGCGCATCAACCCGTCAGGAGTGCGAGACGCAAGGGCATCACTGGCTGGCCACTGATGCGTCGAATTGAGGGACTCGGTTTTGGGGGCCGTGCCCGGGGGAATGTGAGCGTAGATATGGTGACAATGCCCATGGCTACAGGCGTCATGACCACTGTCTGAGTCGGAACCATTGCTCTGGCTATCCACACTCTCATCGTGAGAATCCGCCATGACATAGTGAGCATCTACGCTCTCGGATGCACACAGAAACATGTCAGCCACAGATATGGCAACGAACGTTGCAAGCAGCAACGCCACCACCATGAGCCTATGTCTGATAAAAGTATGCACAATTTCGTCATGTTACCAAGAACCGGGGAAAAGCGGCAACACATTTCAGCGCCCAGCATCGCCACCGTACCGAGGGGACCGACTCGCCTTATGAAACTGTGGGGCCACGTTGCCTCCCGATTTCCCAGGTCACATGTCCCGCACGGACAGTCGCTGCGAGGGTGCTACCTAGCCGTTGCTCAATCACCGCCTTCCAGGGCACCAGGCTGAAACCCTTGCCATCATCGAGCATCGCAAAACGCCCGCTGGCCAGCATCACGCTGCGACGGTAGACGCCGCTGACGCGCTCGCCGTCACTGACTGTATGGGGCTCCAGGCCGGTTTCAGCGGCGATGATCCTGCCGCACGTCAAGATCACCGAACTACTACTGGAGGTGGACGAATGGACGGGCTTCACCCGGCACTTCACGCACCTGAAATCGGGCGACCTGGCCAAGGACAAGAATCTGTTGCTGACCACGATCCTGGCCGACGCGATCAACCTGGGCCTGACCAAGATGGCGGAGTCCTGCCCCGGCACGACCTACGCCAAGCTGGCTTGGCTGCAAGCCTGGCACATCCGCGACGAAACCTACGGGGCAGCGCTGGCCGATCTGGTCAACGCGCAGTTCCGGCATCCCTTCGCCGAGCATTGGGGCGACGGCACCACATCATCGTCGGACGGCCAGAACTTCCGCACGGGCAGCAAGGCCGAGAGCACCGGCCACATCAACCCGAAATACGGGAGCAGCCCAGGGCGGACGTTCTACACCCACATTTCTGACCAGTACGCGCCATTTCACACCAAGGTCGTGAACGTCGGCGTGCGCGATTCGACCTACGTGCTCGACGGCCTGCTGTACCACGAGTCCGACTTGCGGATCGAGGAGCATTACACCGACACGGCGGGCTTCACCGATCACGTCTTCGCCCTGATGCACCTCCTGGGCTTCCGCTTCGCGCCGCGCATCCGCGACCTGGGCGACACCAAGCTCTACATCCCGAAGGGCGACGCCGCCTATGACGCGCTGAAACCCATGATCGGCGGCACGCTCAACATCAAGCACGTCCGCGCCCATTGGGACGAAATCCTGCGGCTGGCCACCTCGATCAAGCAGGGCACGGTGACGGCCTCCCTGATGCTCCGAAAGCTCGGCAGCTACCCACGCCAGAACGGCCTGGCCGTGGCGCTCCGCGAGCTGGGCCGCATCGAGCGCACGCTGTTCATCCTGGACTGGCTGCAAAGCGTGGAACTGCGCCGCCGCGTGCATGCCGGCCTGAACAAGGGCGAGGCGCGCAATGCGCTGGCCAGGGCAGTGTTTTTCAACCGCCTGGGTGAAATCCGCGACCGCAGTTTCGAGCAGCAGCGCTACCGGGCTAGCGGCCTCAATCTGGTAACGGCTGCCGTCGTGTTGTGGAACACGGTCTATCTGGAACGGGCTGCGCACGCGCTGCGTGGCAACGGCCATGCCGTTGATGACGCGCTGTTGCAGTACCTGTCGCCGCTCGGTTGGGAGCACATCAACCTCTCCGGCGATTACCTCTGGCGCAGCAGCGCCAAGATCGGCGCGGGCAAGTTCAGGCCGCTACGACCGCTGCAACCGGCTTAGCGTGCTTTATTTTCCGTTTTCTGAGGCGACCCCATCTATCAACCATCTGAGGGTGGTATCAGATTGATGGGGTGAAGGTGCCCCATCAACCATTAAATCCGTATACCCCGATCCGCCTGACGGAAGCAACTTTCGCCGCCACGCACCTGGGTGCTGTACTTGGCGTCGTAGGCGGCCTGCTTGTGGGGCAGCACATAGCGCAGCGGCGCGTAGCTGGCGAGCGTGAGTCGGCGGATTTCCTGATTGATGTCGCGGATGGCACGGAATTCGCCCGCAAGGTCCACGTCGGCCTTGATGTTGATGGGCGGCAGTCGGTCGGGGAAGCGGCCGGTCTCGCTGGTGCCGTAGTACTTCTCCACATGCCGCCTGGAGCGGGCAATGGTGAGATGATCCAACAGGGTGAAGTAGTCAAACCCCAGCATTTCCACCAACTGGCTGGGGGTCTTTTCAGCTTCGTCCAACGCCAGCCAGCGATTGAATTGCGCCTGCGCCTTGCGGGTCGTGGCCTCGATACTGGCGATGCCATGCTCCAGCAGAGCGGCGTCATCGCCTTCGGTGACAAAGGCAATCTGGTTGCGCAGGTCGGCCAGACGGTTGTTGACCGGCGTGGCCGAGAGCATGAGCACGCGGGTCTTGACGCCTTCGCGGATGATGCGTCGCATCAGGCGGTCGTAGCGCGATTCCTTGCCCTTGTGTGTGGCCTTGTTGCGGAAGTTGTGCGACTCGTCGATCACTACCAGGTCGTAGTTGCCCCAGTTCACATGTGACAGGTCGATGTCACCAGACACCCCGCCATCGCGCGACAGGTCGGTGTGGTTGAGCACGTCGTAGTTGAACCGATCAGCCGCAAGGATGTTGCGCTTGTTGTTGGCCTTGTAGAGCGTCCAGTTGTCGCGCAGGCGCTTGGGCGCCAGCACCAGCACGCGGTCGTTGCGCAGTTCGTGATACTTGATGATGGCCAGGGCTCCGAAGGTTTTGCCCAGACCCACGCTGTCGGCGATGATGCAGCCGCCAAAGCGGTTCAGCTTGTCGATGGCACCCACCACACCGTCGCGCTGGAACTTGAAGAGCTTTTTCCACACCACGGTATTGCGGATGCCGGTGGCGGACTTGACGATGCGCTCCTCGTCCATCTCGTCACCGCTGTCCTGAAACAGGCGGTGCAGCATCAAGGTGTAGATGGTGAAGGGATCGCGGTGCTCACCCAGCGCCTGCAGTGCTTCAAGGATGGACTCGCTCTCGTTGCGCTGGCCTTTGGAGTCGGTGGCATCAGCACCATGCAAGCCTGCCCACTGGTGATCAAACCATTGGGCGAGCTGCGCGGCTTCGTCGACCGTTTCTGATGCCTGAATCAGGTTCAGAGGGTTGCCCGGCGTCAGGCCAAGGCCAGACGTGTTGAAGGCAAAAGAACCCAGAATCACTTGCGCAGGAGCCCCGTCCGGCCCGCGCATAACGGCAGCTCCCTGTGGCACCCCTTTTGATGCCCGCCGAAGCGCCACTTTCTCTGTGATCCATTTCGCGCATTGATTGGCCAACCAGCGTGCCTGCAGACGATTGCGTGCAGCGCGGTCGCTCTCCGTACCCAAGAGTTCAAGTGCCTCGTTGTCAGGAGGCACGATCAATTGAACTCGATCCAGAGCAGACAACGCCTCCCGGATTTCTGCAAAGGCGTAGAGAGAGAACGAAGGCGTTACACAGTCGAGTCGGTTCCGTGCTTGAGGTGGGGCTGCATCAAGTCGATGACGCGCTGTGTTCCGGTGTTTTGGATCAGCTTCATGGTCGTTTCCGTTCAGTCAGCAATCGACGTTTCTGCACTCGGCGATGCATACCCCGGCGCCAGCACTGCATTGCGCACGCCGTAGATGGCGAGGTGGTCCTTCAACCAAAGCCGGTACTCAGGGCCGCGCAGGCTATGGTCGGGGGAGCAGTCCACACTCCATTTGCGCAGGATGTATCCGGCGGTGGCGGCACGCAGTTTCATGTGCAACACGCCGCCTCGCATGCCGTAGTCCATTTCAGTGATTTCTGGCCGGGGCTGATCCGGGTGAGGAACCAGCTCAAGTTCGACGATCCGTGTCCATTGAATGTCCTGATCGCTCATCTCGTGGGGCGCCACGAGCTGCCCCTTGCGCACCACGGGACGCTTGATCCGGGTGATGACGAAATCCCGGAATTCCTGCGATTTGCGGTCGAAGGCGCGGACGTGCCAACGCAGGCCGTTGTCGATCAGCGCGAACGGGACGATCTCCCGCACGGTGCGGCCACTGGAGATGGAGTGGTACTCGATCCCCATCGGGCATTCGTAGTGGATGGCACGAGTCACGCTCGCCAGGATGTCCAGGTCAGGGTGGGTGAGCCGGGACGGGCTCTCGCTGGCCACCCAGGCTTTGATGCGCATCGGTTCACCGTCGCCAAAACCCTGCGTCAGCCACGACAACACCCGCTCGGGCGGGAAATCGAAGATCGGCTGGAAGCTCGGGCCGAGGACGTAGAACTTGCCTTTGCCGTCGTAGTCGATGTTGCCGGGGGCGATTTCCTTGTACAGCGCCAGGTCCCTGGACGCAGCAGCGGACTGGATACCAAACCGCGCGACCAAGTCCTGGCGGCGCATCTCCCCAATGAAGCGCACGCGCAACTCCACGAACGCGAGCCGGTCACGCTGTGGCTGGGTTAGATCGGCAAGCTGTTCGTGGGGCATCTTGGTTGGCTCGTTCGGGTTAGCGAATGCTTATGCAGATTTCTGCAGAAAGTATATGAGCTGCTTGAAAAGACGTCTATAAATCCAAGCTGGTTTGCTAGTGCGCTGCATTATGATAACCATTTTTTGAGGCGCAAATGAGTGATCTGACGTGGACGAGTAGGCAATCAGCCCAGCGGAGCGCACCAGGAACGGCGTGGAATGGGGTGCATCCAGCAGGCCATCGCGGACGAAAACTGGTGCGAATAGATCCTTGATATGGAACAGGAGCATGGCCCATGGAACTGCGACACCTTCGCTGCTTTGTGGCTCTCGCAGAGGAGCTGCACTTCACACGGGCCGCCGAGCGCCTTCATATCGAACAGCCACCCTTGTCCCGCGCCATCAAGGAGCTTGAGGGCGATCTGGGCGTGGTGCTCTTCGTGCGCAACCGCCGAGGTACGGTGCTTACCGAGGCGGGCGCAACTTTCCTGCAAGACGTGCGCAGGGTGTTCGCCGCGCTGAAGCAGGCTCAGGAGAACGCTCAGGCGGTCGCGGCGGGCCTGAGCGGAAGCCTTCGCATTGCAGTGTCCGACGGCGCAATCGATCCCCGGCTGTCGGCCCTCCTGGCCCGCTGCCGCGAGGAGGAGCCGGAGATCGAGATTCGCCTGTCCGAAGTGCCGCTGGCCGAGCAGTTGCGCGGGTTGCGCTCGGGCGACTTCTCGATCGGGTTTGCGCACACGGCGGAGGTCGGCGATGACATCCTGACCGAGCCACTCTGGCACGACTCGCTGGTGGTCGCGGTGCCCGCCCGGCACCCCTTGCTTTCACACAAGGCCGTTCCGCTGCATCAGCTTGCGAGCTACCCACTGGTCTTATGCGACCCACAGGTATACGAAGGCTACTACCGTGAACTGGCGCGGCTCCTGCGACCGCTGGAGCGTGATCCCGACATCGCCGAGCACGTGTCCTCGCTGGACATGATGCTCACCCTGGTCGGTGCAGGCTACGGCGTTGGCTTCATCAGGGCAACCAGGATCGCGGCGAGCCTGCGCCCCGATGTGGTGATCCGCCCCCTGGCCATGGATTCCGCAGTCATCACAACCTACTTGCTGCGGCCCGTCAGCGAGGATTTGCCGGTGTCGGCGGAGCGGTTCATTGCGCGCCTGCGCGAGCACTCGGGCGATTGATGCGGCGGCAAGGGCCGTAACTGAAGTTCGCGGCCGCTTATGGCGAGCCTTGCAGCTCACTGCCAGAGTTGAGGTTTTTTTCAGTCGCCGCCATCAACTCGCTGGCGCTGATCCCGAGCGCGGTAGCAATTTTCAGTATCAGGGGAAGCGTAGGCACATGCTCCCCGCGCTCGATCTTGCCCATGTGCGAACGCGATATTCCAGCCTGAAATGCAAAGTCGTCTTGAGCGACGCCTTGCGCGACGCGAGCGGCACGCACGGCCCGCCCGAAAGCTAATGCTGGTTCGGATTCATAGGTGGGTGTGCCAGGTGGACGACCTGGCTGAATAGTAAGCTTCTGCATCGACAGAAGCGTCAAACAAACCTCTTAAATTAACCACGTTAAACATATAGACGTTAAAGTTCTCTCTTTACTATGATGCTGGTTTTCCCTTGACCCGCTTCGTCGCTTCTGTGGGTTCTCCATGGACAACCTCACCAGCCAACCCGCCCACCTCAGGCTTGCGATAGCGCCAGGCGTATCGTCATCGCAGCTTTCGGTGCTACTCGCGCTGCAACGTGCCGAAGAACCCGAGGTCAGCATCGCGTTCTTTGAGGTTGCTGGTGACGAGTTGCTTGATGGACTCCGTGAAGGCCGCTATGACGTAGGGCTGTCGCTTCAAGGGTCGAGCGATCCGGCCATCCAAACCCAGCCCTTGTGGATTGAGCACATGGCCGTTGCGATGCCGCTGCGGTTTCCCTTGCTGGATCAGGCATCGCTCACCATCGCCGATCTACAGGACTACCCGATCTTTCGCTGGCGGGCTGAGACGTGTTCACTGCTGGATCATCGGCTGCTCTCGCACCTGCCTGCTGACCAGCAAAATCTTCAGTACGTGACTTCCTTCGAGCTGATGGCGCTATGGGTTTCTGCCGGCTACGGTGTCGGGCTATCCGCGCAATCGCGCATCAAGCACGCCCATGGATGGGGAATCAGCATGCGAGCGCTGGACGACGGCCCCTACGAGATCGTGACGCACCTGCATAGACCCCAGGGACAAGCGAACTCTGTTTCCGAGCGATTCGAGCGAAGGGCACTGCAGATCGCAAAATCGGTCACTTCCTGATCGCAGTGGCTGTCGGTAGCCGCCAGCAGACGGCGGTGGATGTACGCCTTTCATCAAGAGGGCCGAGGTGGTAAGCTTAGAGGCCATTTCTGGCTTGGGTAACCAGAAAAAATCTTTATTAATCAATTGGTTGGTTGCCGTGGGTGATTCCCTTCGCCCGCTCCAGACACCACACAATAAAGCCCTGTTTTTACAGGGCTTTTTCGTTTCTGCATTTTGGTGGTGTCGAAAAAGTGTCGAAATTCATACGTTCGGCTTAGAGACGACCTAGTGGGCCTGCTCCTGAGAAGAGGTGCCTACGCCGGTGCCTTCGGTGGTAGACAGTCCCAAAACCGCGCCTGAATCTGTGGTAGCCGACCCGTAGGCGGCGCGCCTGACAAGATCAAGGCAAGATTAGCCGCCATGCATAACAAGCCGTATATGGACTCTCCCCACAAGCAGTGAGGAATAGCTTTTTCGATC
>NZ_JXXD01000235.1 GCF_000935215.1 Stutzerimonas stutzeri | reverse complement strand
GAGCGCCAGGGCGGTGCTCAACGGCCAATCGCTGCGTGTCGGCGACACCCTGGCCGATGCCCGAGTCCTGGCCATCCACACGAATTCCGTCCTGATCGAGCGCGATGGCCAGCAGCAAACGCTGCATCTGGTTGCCCCGATCATCACTCCGAGCCAAACCCGACCATGATGCCGACCCTTTTGCCACGTCTCGGCTTGCTGAGCCTGTTCTGCCTGCTGGCCGCTTGCCAGACATTCGAGGACGGTGACAAGCGCCTCTACGAGCAGAGCAACCGTCTGTTCGAGGAAAGCCTGCAGCAGACCCAGGCCAAGGCGCTGCCGCCGCCGTCGGTACAGGCTGCGCTGATTCCGCCGCTGAGTGTCGACGGCAGTTCGGCGGTCAGTGGCCCGCGCTTCGACGTGGTCGCCAACGACATGCCGGCCCGCGAATTCTTCCTCAGCCTGATGGACAACGCCGGACAGAACCTGCTGGTGCACCCGGCGGTGACTGGCAACATCACCTTCAGCCTGCGCAACGTGACGCTGGAAGAAGTGCTCGCGGCGGTGCGCGACAGCTATGGCTACGACTATCGCCGCACCAGCTATGGCTACCAGATCCAGGCCAATACCGCGGTCACCCGCACCTATGACCTGAACTACCTCAACCTGCAGCGTCAGGGCATGACCGATACCCGGGTCAGCTCCGGCCAGGTCACCACCAGCGACAACATTGATACCGGCGCAAGCGGCACCACGACCAACTCGACCTCCAGCACCGTCAATGCCAGCCAGTTGCTGACCAGCAGCACCGTCGACTTCTGGAGTGAGGTGCGCGAAGTCGTGGCGATGATGATCGGCAGCGAGGCGGGCAACAGCGTGGTGGTCAACCCGCAGGCCGGCCTGCTGGTGGTTCGTGCGTCCAGTGCCGACCAGCAGAGCGTCGAGCGCTTTCTGCAACAGGCGCAGCGCAACCTGCAGCGGCAGGTGATTCTGGAGACCAAGATTCTCGAAGTGAGGCTGTCCGACGGCTTCCAGTCCGGGATCAACTGGGCACAGCTGGGCTCCATGGGCAACGCCGATTTCGCCTTGGGTGTGCAGGGCGACACACTCGACGGCGTCAACAATGTCGGTGGCGTGTTCAGCGCTGCGGTCAGCGTCGGCGACTTCAGCGGCGTGCTGCAGCTGCTGGAAACCCAGGGCGATGTGCGGGTGCTTTCCAGTCCGCGGATTTCCACCCTCAACAACCAGAAGGCGGTGATCAAGGTCGGCACCGACGAGTTCTTCGTCACCGATGTTTCGACCACCACCACGTCGCTGGCGGGGGGCACCACGGCGCCCGACCTGGACATCACCCTGACGCCGTTCTTCTCCGGTATCTCGCTGGACGTTACCCCGCAGATCGACGAGAACGACCAGGTCACTCTGCACGTCCGGCCCACCGTCAGCCGCGTTCAGGATCAGAACAAGAGCATCCAGCTCGGCGGTTCCGACAACGTCTTCAACCTGCCGCTGGCGCTGTCCACCACGCGCCAGTCGGATTCCATCGTGCGTGCGCGCAGCGGTCAGGTCGTGGTCATCGGCGGCCTGCTGGAAAACCGCAACAGCAATAACGACGCCAACATTCCCTGGGCCTCCAAGCTGCCCATCGTCGGCGGCCTGTTCCAGCAGCAACGCAAATCGCTCGAGCAGACCGAACTGGTCATCCTGGTGCGCCCGCAGGTGATCGACGATCAGGTCTGGCTCGACGAGCTGCGCCGCAGCGCCGATTCGTTCCGCCAGGTCAGGTAGGCGCCGGTATGTACGAAGCATTCTTCGGCCTGCAGGAAAAGCCATTCGCATTGACGCCGAATACCGGCTTCATGGTTCGCCTGCCGCCTTACCAAGCGTGCCTGAACCTGCTGCGCGTGGCGCTGGCCGAAGGCGAGGGCTTCATCAAGGTGACTGGCGAGGTGGGCACCGGCAAGACCCTGCTCTGCCGCGCGTTGCTCAAGCAACTGGATGCCGAGCGTTACCAGCTGGCGTGGCTGCCGAACCCGGCGCTCGGGCCCATGGCGCTGCGCCAGGCGCTGGCCCATGAGTTGCACGTACCGCGGGTCGAGCAGCTGGATAACCACGGGCTGCTGACGGCACTGCATCGCCGGCTGATCGAGCTGGCCGGCCAGGGCAAGGGCACCGTGCTGTTGATCGATGAGGCGCAGGCGCTGCCACCGGCAACGCTGGAGGCCCTGCGCCTGCTGACCAATCTGGAAACCGAGCAGCGCAAACTGCTGCAGGTGGTGCTGTTCGGCCAGCCTGAACTGGACGCTACGCTGGCCAGCGAGAGTTTCCGGCAGTTGCGCCAGCGCATCACATTCTCCTACCGCCTGCGCCCGCTGGATGTCAGCGACGCCCGGCGCTACCTGCACGAACGTCTGGCGGTGGCCGGCTATCAAGGCGAACCGTTGTTCAAGCCGGCCGCGATTCGCCTGCTGGTCAAGGGCAGCGGTGGCATTCCGCGGTTGCTCAACATCCTGGCGAACAAGTGCCTGATGGCGGCTTTCGGCGAAGGCCAGCGACGCGTCGCCAGCCGACACGTGCGCCGCGCCCTGGCCGATACCGAGGGTGCGCGACCGATCCTGCGTGCAGCCCTTCCGTTGCGCTGGGCGCTGCTGGCGGGTGCGGCCACACTGAGCCTACTGCTGAGTGCATTGCCCTGGCTGTCGCAGCTGGCCGAGGTGCGGCCATGAGCCTGGTCAACGACATGCTGCGCGATCTCGAAGCGCGCGGCGCGGCGTCCGGCGGGCAGAGCCCGTTCCTCGACATGCAGGCCGTCGATGAAACAGCCGCAACCCGGCGCCAGCGATCAGCACGGTTGCGCCGTTGGCTGTTGCCGCTGATTGGCGTGGTGCTGGTCGCTGCGGCCTCGGTGGCACTGTTCGAACGTTTCGCCGCGCAAACCCCGGTGGTTCCGGAGGCGCCTGTCGACGCTGCGATGACCGCTGCGGTGCCCGCAACTCAACTCCTCGATATCCTGCCGCAGCAAGACGGCGACCGTTTCGTGCTGCAACTGCTGCTCGATCGCTCGATCAGCTACCAGCGCACCGACGAGGGCGGCGCGATCAGCCTGCGCCTGCCGGACGTTACGCTCGCCGGTGGCCCGCGAAACGGCCGCGTGGAGAGCAACGGCCTGAGCCTGTCCTGGCGTGTCGAACAGCAGGGCGACCAGGTGCAGGTACTGCTGATCGGCATGACCGATCGCCTCGACGTGCGTGATCGGCTCGAGCCGGTCGCTGGCCATGCGCAGCTCTGGCTGGAAGTCCACATGGATGGTGCACCAGTGACCGTCCCTGAGGATCTGGACCTGCCTTTCGCCGAGCCGGCGTTGGACGAAGCGAGTCTGCCGGACTGGGTCACCCGCACAGCGCCCGACGCGAACACCGTGCCGGCTATCGCACCGGATGTGCAGCCGGTCGCCGAGCCAGCCCCGGCGCCGGTTGCCAGATCCCAGGTCGCCACCACACCCACCGTGCAGATCGGCAGTCATCGACCGGACCCGCTGGCCCAGGCGCGCGATGCGTTGCAGCAGCGGAACTTCCCCCGTGCCATCGAGCTGCTGCAGGCGCTCCATGCCGCGCAGCCGGACAATGCCGAGGCGGCGCGCTGGTTGGCTCGCGCCTACCTGGCGGCTGGACAGATCGAGCCACTGCTTGCCTGGTTGCCCGCCCAGCTACAAAGCCGACCGTTCGATGCCGAGCTGCGCATGCTGCTCGCCCGTGGGCAGCTGCAGAGTGGCGACAAACAAACCGCGCTCGCCACCTTGGTGCAGAACGCGCCGGCGCTGGCGAGCGACCCCGGCTATCACGCATTGCTGGCGGCTCTGCAACAGCAGGTCGGCGACTGGGCGGGCAGCGCAGCGGTGTATCGCCAGCTGGTCGCTTCCCAGCCACAGCAGGCGGCCTGGCAGCTGGGCTTGGCCATCGCGCTGGAACAGATCGATCAGCCCGCCCGGGCGGCGCGCCATTACCGCCTGGCCGCGCAAGGGCAGGGGCTCGATGACAACTCGCGGCGCTTCGCCGCTGAACGTGCCGGCGTACTCGGAGGTGCCCGATGACCGCGCAAGACATGCGCCAGCGCAAGATTCGTCTCGGCGATCTGCTGGTCCAGGCCGGCCTGATCAGCGAGGCGCAGCTGCAGCAGGCGCTGCAGGACCAGAAGCGCACCGGCTCCAAGCTCGGGCGCACGGTACTGGACCTCGGCTTCATCGACGAAGGCCGCCTGCTGCGTGCGCTGTCCGAGCAGCTGCAGATTCCCTTCGTCGAACTCAAGCACTACAAGTTTGACAACCAGCTGACCCAGAGCCTGCCCGAGGCGGTCGCCCGGCGCTTCCGGGTGATAGTGCTGTCCCGCCAGGGCGATGGTTTGCTGGTGGGCATGACCGACCCGCTGGACATCTTCGCCCAGGACGAGATCGAGCGCCTGCTCGGCAAGCGCGTCCACCCGGCGGTGGTGCGTGAAAGCGAGCTGCTCGGCGCGCTGGACCAGCTTTACCGCCGTACCAGTGAGATCGCCTCGCTGGCCGGCGAGCTGGAAGGTGAGCTGCAGGAAAGCGACTTCGACCTCTCGCGCCTCGGCGAAAGCAACAGCGATGCGCCGGTGGTGCGCCTGCTGCAGACGCTGTTCGAGGACGCCGTGCAGATGAAGGCCTCGGACATTCACATCGAACCGGACGAAGGCGTGGTGCGGATTCGCCAGCGTATCGACGGCGTGCTCAACGAACAGGTGATGAAGGAGCACCGTGTGGCTTCGGCGCTGGTCATGCGCCTGAAGATCATGTCCGGCCTGGATATCTCGGAAAAGCGCCTGCCGCAGGACGGCCGTTTCAACATCCGCGTGAAGAACCGCAACCTCGATGTGCGGGTCTCCACCATGCCGGTGCAGTTCGGCGAGTCGGTGGTCATGCGTCTGCTCGACCAGGGCGGCGCCATGTTCAAGCTCGAAGGCACCGGCATGCCGCCGGCGATGCTCGAGCGCTTCAGGCGCCTGCTGCAGCGTCCGCACGGCATGGTGCTGGTCACCGGCCCGACCGGCTCGGGAAAGACCACCACGCTCTACGCCGGGCTTTCCGAGTTGAACAGCCCGGAGAAAAAGATCATCACCGTCGAGGACCCGGTGGAGTACCGCCTGCCGCGGATCAATCAGGTGCAGGTCAACGCCAAGATCGAGCTGACCTTCGCCCGCGTGCTGCGCGCCGCCTTGCGTCAGGACCCGGACATCGTCCTGGTCGGTGAGATCCGTGATCAGGAAACCGCCGAGATCGGCCTGCGTGCCGCACTGACCGGCCACCTCGTACTCTCGACGCTGCACACCAACGATGCCCTGACTTCGGCCATGCGCCTGATCGATATGGGGGTCGAGCCTTTCCTTGTCGCCACGGCGCTGAATGCGGTGCTCGCCCAGCGTCTGATACGCCGCGTGTGCGAAAACTGCATGGAGGACGATCAGCCCGATCCTCGGCAACTGGCCTGGCTGGAGGCGCTGCACGGCGGCTCGCTGCGCGACCACCGTTTCAAGCGCGGCAATGGTTGCCATCAATGCCACAACAGCGGCTATGCCGGCCGTGTCGGGGTGTACGAGCTGCTGGAACTGGACGAACCGATGATCGCCGCGCTTCGTCGGGGTGATCCGCAAGGCTTCGCCGAGGCCGCGCGCCAGCAGGCGCACTATCGACCACTGGCGGCGTGCGCGCTGGATTACGCCATCGCCGGCGTCACCAGTATCGAAGAGGTGCTGAAGGTCTGCGCCACCCTGGCGGACGACGAGGTGATCGCGTGATCGCCGCTAGTCTCCTGCCTATCGCGGCCGTAGGCGCCAGCGCCACGGGCGCCGCCCGGTCGCTTCGCGGGGAGCCTGCCGATGCCTAGCTTCCGCTATACCGGCCGCGATATGCGCGGTGCACGGGTCAGCGGCGCGCTCGATGGCGCCAGCGCTGACGCCGTGGCCAGCGAGCTGGTGTCGCGCCAGATCACCCCGCTGACCATCGATGCGGAGCGTGCCCAGGCCGATAGCGTCGACGTGTTTGCCGTGCTGCGCGAGAAGCTGCGGCGCAAACGTGTCGATCTGGACGAACTGATCATCTTCAGCCGCCAGATGTACAGCCTGAACAAGGCCGGCGTGCCGATCATTCGCGCCATCGGCGGCCTGGCCGAATCCAATCGCAACCTGTATTTCCGCGGCATCCTGCAGGACGTGCGCGCCAGCCTCGAAAGCGGCCAGTCCATGGCGGTTGCGCTGAACGCACATCCCAAGGTGTTCAACAACCTGTTCGTCAGCATGGTCAGCGTCGGCGAGAACACCGGCCAGCTCGACCAGGCGTTCAAGCAGCTGTCTGCCTATCTCGAGCTGGAGCGCGAGACCCGCAAGCGCATCAAGCAGGCCACGCGTTATCCGATCTTCGTGCTGGTGGCCATGGGGGTGGCGCTGGGTGTCATCAATCTCTTGGTGATCCCGGCGTTCGCCAAGGTCTTCGCCCAGTTCCACGCGCAACTGCCGTGGGCCACGCGCGTGCTGATCGGCACCTCCAACTTCATGCGCGACTATTGGTGGCTGTTGCTGCTGGGCATCGTCGGTGGGCTTTACGCCTTCTTCAAGTGGATCGAAACCGACGCCGGTCGACTGCGCTGGGACCGCATCAAGCTGCGCCTGCCCATCGTCGGCGGTATCTTCGAACGTATCGCCCTGGCGCGCTTCACCCGCACCTTCGCGATGATGTATCGCGCCGGCGTGCCGCTGCTGCAGACCCTCTCGATCAACAGCGCCAGCGTCGGCAACCAGCATATCGGCCAGGCGATTCTCGGCATTCGCGAAAGCGTCGAACGCGGCGAAGCGCTGACCCGCTCGGCGCATAACTCCGGCCTGTTCACCCCATTGGTACTGCAGATGATGGCCGTCGGCGAAGAAACCGGCGCGCTGGACGACCTGTTCATCGAAGTCGCCGACTTCTACGAGCAGGAAGTCGACTACGACCTTAAACAGCTGGCTGATGCCATCGAGCCAATCCTTATCGTGGCCATGGGCGTGATGGTGCTGATTCTCGCGCTCGGCGTGTTTCTGCCGATGTGGGAACTGGGTAGCGCGGCGCAGGGGAGGGGTTGATGGGCATACGAATCGCGACATTTCACAGGAGCCACGGAGGCACGATGCAACGACACAAGGGTTTCACCATGATCGAGCTGGTCGTGGTCATCGCCATCCTCGGCATCCTTGCCGCAGTGGCCTTGCCGCACTTTATCGACTCCGCCAAGGACGCCCACCGCGCCAGCGTGCGCAGCGCTGGTGGTGCGCTCACATCCGCCGTCTCGCTTGTGCGCGGCCAGTACGAACTGAATCGCGGCGGCGGCAGCAATGCCTGCCTGGCCGGCAACTGCCAGATCAACGTACAGGGCTATGGCAACGGCGCGATGGATGTGAACGCCAACGGCTGGCCCGTAGGCACCGAACGCAGCGGCACTCCGCTCGCCAACACCAGCATGTCCGCCGATGAATGCCGCAACCTCTGGAGCAACCTGCTGCAGGCTTCCTCGCAGAGCCTGACCGGCACCAATCCGGCATTCACCGCCACGGCCAACGGCACCCGCTGCCTGTTCACCTACAACCTCGATGGCGGCGACGACGTCATCGAATACAACGCCAATACCGGCGAAGTCTTCGTTAACTTTCGATGATTCATAAACAAGGAGCGACAAGTATGAAAAAGCAGCAGAGCGGTTTCACCATGATCGAGTTGATTATGGTGATTGTTATTTTGGGGATTTTGGCGGCGTTTGCTTTGCCGAAGTTTGCGGATTTCGGTAAAGACGCACGAGTAGCTACGCTAAATGGAGCGTTGGGGGCCGTCAAATCCGCTGCGGCTATCGCGCATGCTCAGCAGCTCGCTGACGGTGGTGCGAAGGGAGCGTCGGTTGTTCTTGAGGGTGCAACGGTAACCATGGTCAATGGCTATCCGACCGCTAATACGGCTGGCATTCTTACAGCGACTGATCTCAGTGGCGAGTTTGACAGCACTGGTGGCGGAACTGCTGCCGAGCCACTGATTATTAGGCTGAAAGATGCGCCCACCCCTGCAGACTGCTCGTTTACCTATCAGGTTCCGGCGCAGACAACGGTGGATGGAAAGACAGTCTTCCCGGCACCGGTCTATGGAACGGTAACGGACACCGGTTGCTAATGTATTTGGACTGAGCAAAGACTTCGGCCATGAGGCTTAGCGAGCGCGGCTTCACCCTCGTCGAGCTGATCATGACGCTCGTCATCATCGGCATCCTCGCCGCTGTGGTGGGGCCGCGTTTCTTCGATCGAAAGGTGTTCGATGAACGCCTGTTCTTTGAAGAGACGGTCTCGGTTGTGCGCTATGCACAGAAGCTGGCCCTAGCCAGTGGCTGCCTGACCGAGGTCAGCCTGGGGAGTGGTGGCTACCATCTGCGCCGTGCCGCGAACTGTACCTCGGGCGCTTTTAGCGCCGAGGTGCAGGGGCCGGACGGCCAGACTCCTTTCGCCAATACCGAGGTGCCCACGGGCGTGTCGGTGTCGGCGACCAATTTTCCCGTGGTATTCGACTCGCTGGGGCGTCCCTCCAGCGCGGCGAGCGCCTCCATTGGTGCGTTCACTTTCAGCGTGACCGCCGAAACCGGGCTGCTGCAATGAAGCAGCAGCGCGGAATGACTTTGGTCGAGCTGGTGATCAGTATCATGATCATCGGTATTGCCGCTGCTGCACTTTATTCGGCCATGGCTGCCATCACTGGGCGCTCTGCCGACCCGATGCTGCGCCAGCAGAGCCTGGCGATCGCTGAGGGTTATCTCGAAGAAATACTGTTCCAGCCCTACCTAGATCCAACCACCCTGAATGCCGGAGCTTGCGCAGCAACGCCAGGTTTGCCCAGAGCCCGGTTTGACGATGTGTGTGACTATGCGGGTTTGAACGATTCAGGCGTACGGGATGCGACTGGCGCTGCGGTTACCGCACTGTCCAGCTATGGTGTACAGGTCTCTGTCACGTCGCTGGCCGACTGGAATGGAGTACCAGCCAGGCGTATCGATGTGACGGTGACTGACCCGGCAGGCCAGCGTCTGCAGCTCTCGGGGTTTCGCACCTGTTACGGCGAAGTGGATGACAGCGGGGCGGATCGATGCCCATGAAATCCGTACGCGCCTTCACACTGGTCGAACTGGTGATGGTGATCGCCCTGAGCGGCATCGTGCTGCTGATGGTGACCAGTATCATGCAACGCCCTCTGGATGCGTTCGTCGATCAGAGCCGTCGCAGCGAGCTGGTCGGGCAGGCAGCGGTCGCGTTGAACCGCATGGCCCGCGATATTCGCCTCGCGGTACCGAACTCAATTCGCCAGTCTCCCGATACACGCACGCTTGAAACGCTGAATATTCGCCAGGCGGGCCGCTATGTGCCGAATCGGGCAGGCGGAGAGAGTCTGCGTTTTTCCAGCGAGCCTGACGGTTGCGAGACCAGCAGTGGTCGTTGCGATGGTTTCCAGGTGCTGGACCCGGCTTTGTCGGTTACGGGCGCGCGTTGGCTGGTGATCAACAATATCGGCGCGACTAGCGGCAGCGTGCCGACGGCGGGAGGCAACGTCTGGGCCTACGCTAATCCCGGTGTCATCACACCGACCGGTACGACCTTCAGCGCAGCCGCCTCGGCGAACGAGACCCAGGTTACGCTGAACCTGCCCGGCAGCGATTTTGCCTTCGCCTATGCCTCGCCACAGCGGCGCTTCTATCTGGCGGACCAGGTCATCGGCTATCGCTGCAACCCGGCCAGTTCTGGCGGAAAGCTGCTGCGCTACACCGCCACGGCATTGTCCGCGTCGGCGTCCAATACCGCACCGGCAGAAGCGGTGCCGGTCGCTTCCCATGTGACTGCCTGCTCCTTCGCCTACCAGCCCGGTACTCCGCAGCGACCTGGCCTTGTTACGTTGAGTCTGACTCTGGCCCGAGACGGCGAATCCATCACCCTTCAGCAGCAGGTGCACGTCGACAATGCGCCATGAAAGAGGCTTTTCGCTGATCGCCGCTTTGTTCGTGATGATCGTCGTCGCGCTGGCGGTCATTGTCATGGCACGGCTATCGGCCGATACCAGTGGCGCTTTCAGTCTGTCGCTTCAGCAGGCGCGCGCATATCAGGCGGCCCGAGCCGGAATCGAGTGGGGAATTCGCAAGGCGGTGAAGGATGGCTCCTGCGCGTCCAGCGCAAGCCTGACCCTGGATGGAGGCCTTGCCGAGTTCTCTGGCGTGCGCGTCTCCTGTGAGGTGAGGAATTATCCAGCGCGTGAGAATGGCAAAACCCTGAGACTGTACAGCTTGACTGCTGTCGCACAAAACGCAGCTTCGCCTTCTACGCGGCCGGACTATGCCTATCGAAAACTGGAGGCGAGGGTCGAGACAAATGCGAATTAACCGTACCTTCCTGATGCGCTGCTGGTTGCTGATCCTCGCTGCGATATTGCCCAGTGGAGCGCATGCGGCGAGCTATACGTTCTACTGGGAAGGGTTTCTGTTTTGGGGTGAATACAAGACGAATGCGCCCTGCACCGGTAGCTGGAGTTACAGTTCTGACACCTTCAGATGCACCGGCTCAGTAAATCTAACTCCTGGTGACACGTTGCAGGTTGATACGAGCAGGCTCGGCCATATCACCATCATTGCAGACGGCGGATTCACGCTAACGGGCAATACCATCGGTACCAGCAACAAGAACATCACGCTGAGCGCCGGCTACAGTTCGGTGATTGCGACCGGGACCAATACCGTTCACGGCTCAGTCGGCTCCACCAGTGGCTCGATTACGCTGGCCGGCACTGCCGTCAACGGTTCGGTCGAATCGGCTAGTGGGGCGATCACGCTGACCGGCAGCTCGATCACTGGCACGCTGACCAGCAGTGGTAACACTCGACTGACCAGTAGTTCCGTCACCGGGGCGACCCAGATTACCAATGAACTCTCTGCTACCAATAGCACCTTCACCGGCAATGTGACGGTGAGCGGGACTTCCAGTTTTACCGGTGGCAGCCTGGCGGCCAACCTTCTTGGTGGCGGTAGCGTAACGACGACCGGTGGGACGACGATTGCTGGGGGGCTGAGCAACAACTACGGGGCGATCAACCTCGATGGCGGGCGTGTGGGCAGCATCAACGCCGCGCAGAACGTCACCACGATCAATGGTACCGTCATCACTGGCGCGCTGGCCGCCAGCGGGGAGGTGACGCTGAATGCAGGCAGTGTCGGCGGCAAGGTGAGCGCTCGGAAGGTGGTTGCCGATGGCACGAGCTTTAGTGGCGATATCGTCGCGAGCAACGGAATTGTTGACCTTACCGGCGGTTCGGTCGTGGGGAACATCAGCAGCAATTGCTGCACCGTTACCTTGACCCAGGTGGAGGTTGCTGGAAACGTTTCGGCCAGCCAGAACAATATCGTGCTCGATGCCAGCACCGTTACCGGTAACCTGTCTACGACGAATGAAGTACGGTTGTTCAACGACTCTTTCGTCTATGGCGACGTCACTGCTGCAACCTGGGGCAATACCACCATTACCGGCACCGGGCGCAGCCATGTCTATGGCGTCTGTACGCCTACCGCTACGACGCCTGCGGATCTGTGCGATGGCGAGATCAAGCCTGTCTGCCTGACGTCGTCACCCGATAACTTCAACCGCAGCTCCCTTGGTGGTGATTGGGCCGTTACCACCCGCAGCGGTACCTTCGGCGATCCGCGTATCGTCAATGGCCGACTTCGCTTGACCGACGACAGCACCAACGTGGCGACCGGGGCAACGGTTCAACGTACCTTCCCGGCAGCCAATAACCTGATCACCGTTACGTTCAAGTACTACGGCTATTCCACCAGGAGCAATCGCGGCGCCGATGGCATGGCGCTGATCTTATCCGACGCCCGTGTCACGCCTCAGCCCGGCGCCTATGGCGGTTCCCTCGGGTATGCGCAGAAGACCGATATTTCCGGTTTCGCCGGCGGCTGGCTGGGTATCGGCTTCGACGAGTTCGGCAACTATTCCAACGCAACCGAAGGCCGCAAGGGCGGGATCGGTTCGCGCAGCGACGCGATAGCGATTCGTGGCTCGGGAAACGGTACCGAGGGTTATCTCTACCTGACCGGAACCGGCACTCTGTCGAACGGAATCGATAACTCCAGTTCGACCTCGACAGCGAGTCCAGGGCATCTTTATCGCGTTACGATCGACTCGCGCACCAGAGGCAAGACACTGGTGACCGTCGAGCGAGATACCGGTGGCAGCGGAAGGAATTACAGCACGCTCGTGACGGCTTATGACGTTCAGGCAAGCGGTTCACAGGTGGCAGTCCCCGATAATTTCTGGCTCAGCTTCACCGGCTCGACAGGCGGTAGTGTGAACATCCATGAATTGGACGATCTGCAGGTCTGTGCCAACCGGATGAATCCGATTGGTACCCAGATTGATCATTTCGAGATCATCGCGCCGTCATCTGGGCTGACATGCTCGCCCGTCCCGGTTTCAGTGAGGGCCTGCCTGGATTCGGCCTGTACCCTGTATACCGAGGCGGTCACGGCTATCGCCGTATTGTCGTCCAGTGGCTCGACCATCAGCAGCGATACCCAGACCTTCACTGGTGGAACCGGCAGCTTTTCGTTGCGCAAGACGACCAGAGGGAGCGCGACGTTGGGGATCGCAAGCTCGAATCCGGCGACCAAGCCGCTCAGTGAAACCCTCTGCAAGGTTGGCTCCGGACCTCTCGGCAAGAACTGCTCGCTCTCGTTCGTCGACTCTGGCTTCGTTTTCGATGTGCCGACCCAAGTGTCCAACAAGCTTTCGGATGATGTGCTGGTCAGGGCGGTGCGCAAGGATGATGCTTCGCAGCAATGCGTGCCGGCTTTCCAGAATGTCGAGCGCGATGTGCTGTTCTGGTCCGGTTACATCAATCCGACGATGAGCGCTGGCCGTTCGCTCGAAGTCAACGGCACCGCTGTCTCGTCCGCTGAAGCCTCGCCCACAACGCTGAAGCTGGCGTTCGATAACAACGCACAAGCGCCGATCAAGGTCCGCTACAACGATGCGGGAAAACTGGAGCTCAACGCGCGATATAGCGGTAGTTCGGGCACGGACGACAACGGCCTGAGCATGCTGGGTTCGGATCAGTTCGTTGTGAAGCCGGTGGGGCTATGCGTCGAACCAGCGGATTCGACGGCAAAGTGGTACTGCGAAAAAGGCGATGCCAGCTGCCAGGTTTTCGTCTCGGCAGGAGATGGTTTCCCGGTGCGTTTCAGGCCGGTGGGTTGGCAGGATGAAGATTCAGACCTTTGCGTTGGCAATCCCACCACACCCAACTTCCGCCATGATGGAATCGTCCTGGCATCGGTGCTGGTGGCACCAACCGATGGAGTCGAGGGTACGGTAACTCTGGCTGCCAACGACCAGAATCGTTATGACCATAAGCCGACCACCGAGGGTTACGACAGCTCGTCTTCGGAAGTGGTACAGAGCGTGAAGTTTTCCGAGGTGGGGGTGTTCCGTATCAGCGCCACGCCGTCTGCCGGTGGCTATTTGGACGGGGAGACGGTGAGCGGTGGGACTTCGGCGAATATCGGCCGGATCACACCTGCCTATCTCGAAGCGACGGGGTCCGGCTCGCTCCGGCCGGTCTGTAGCGCAGGTTACACCTATCAGGCGCAGGAGCTGGAATTCTCGGAGTTGCCGAGCCTCACCATCACCGGCAAGAATCGCAGCGGAGTGACCACGACCAACTATGACCGTGGTGCGTTCTGGAAATTTCCGAAAGCCTGGTCGCCGCTCTTCTTTTCCAATGTCGGGCGTACTTCGCTCGACCAGCGCATTCCTGGCGATGGTGCACCTACGGATCTGGACTGCACATTGGAAAGCAACAAGGCCAACTGTGTCGCCATCAGGTTGAGCGTCGAAGGTGCGGGGTCGCCCAGCGAAACGGATACGACTGCCGGCGATGGCACAAAAACGCTGGAAATGCCTGCTTCACTGCTACTTCGGTATCTGCGAGGGGCGGTCCCGAATGACGACGACAGACTGTTCGATGCGCAGATCGAGGTCTTTACTGGCAAGGCGCAGCTCATCGACGACGATAAGATCTTCGTCGCCGAAGCCAGTGCCAGCCATACGGCGAAGGATCATGCATTCACCATTAGCGGCTCGCAAATTATCTTGGGCCGTTACAGGCAGGAGGGGGCGACGGGGTCGGAACTGAGCCCCCTGCGTCTTCCGCTTGTGCTGGAGAAGTGGACCGACAGCGCGTTCGTAACCAATACGGCCCCGGCAGATGAAGACTGTGCCGTCGTCAGCGAGACCATCACGCTCGATAACCCGAGCGGTAACCTGTCGATCGAAGAAACGAGTGCAACCTTAGGAGAAGCCTCGCAGGGCATACGCCTGATCACTCTCAGTGCGCCTGGCGCTGACAATACGGGCAGCATACGGGTCGAGCCATATGTGCCCAGTTGGCTTCACTTCGATTGGCTCGGTACCGGTCCGATCAACCCCAGCGCCATCGCTACGTTCGGTGGCTATGCCGGCTACCCACCCGTCATCTTCCGCCGCGAAGTCTATCGCTAGGGCGCCGGGTTACCGCAAACGCAAAAAGGCAGCTCAATGAGCGGCCTTTTCGTCCGAGTGTAAAAGAGGGGAATCCCTGGCCTGCCTGTACCAGGGTCCCCGAAACTGGTTGATTCAGTCTATGCACTGGATGTGCCAGTTTCGTGAAGGTCGGCAGGCGGCTTTGCTCGGACTTGTTCGCAGGCGCTGAACGCCGGAATCCGCGGGGGCGGCGGGGGCGGCGGGGCTCAAGGCGCTGTGTCAGATGCGCCGTAAGGAAGGGTCGGTAGATGTGATCTCGCGTGAAAGCGGTGCGCATGCCGTGCTGCATGCGCACATTTGGCGCGTTATTCCTGTTCCGGCCAGAGTCGTAGCGGGGTGCCCTGGGCGGGCCAGAGGCGCAGTTGGTCGATGTTGGAGACATCCCAGCGCTCGACGCGATTGAGCAGATCGAGGAAGTGGTGCTCCTGTTCCATGATTTCCTCCGCGCACATCTTGCGTGTGCTGCCCAGGTTGCTGAAGCGAATCTGCTGGCCATCACGCTCGTAACTGCCGAACCAGTGGTTGCAGCCCGCGTTGCCGTAGGCGCGGCCGTCGCTCAGCGTGAGCGAGACGGGGGTGCGGCCGATCACGGCGTCATCGCCGATCCATTCGGCGATGTAGGTGACGTCGCGTTGCAGCTCGAGTTGCTCGGTGGCACAGCCTGTGAGTCCGAGGGCTGCGATGAGTGGCAGGATTCGTGAAGTCATGCCTGTTGCTCCTTCTGGCAGCTGGGGCAGCGGTGCTGGTCGTTCTGACCGGACCAGCCCAGTTCGGTGATGCGCGCCTGGGCGGCGGGCTTGCGTGCGGCCTCGCCGAGCTTGGCGTCCACGGCGAACTCGATGTCCAGCTGTTTGCCGCAGCTGTCGCAGGCGACCTGCCAGTTGAGGATTTCCAGTTCGCGGAATACCGGCCCGCTGGCCACCGCCATCCATTGCCCCGGCGGGTTGATCAGGTGGCGGACCTTCTCCACTGTCAGGCGCTGGGAAAGGTCGCGGCTGCCCTTGAGCGTGACGATCAGTACATCGCCGCTGCGAATCGAGCCGCCATTGCCGGTTACCTGATAGCGGCCCGGCGCCAGCGCACGGCATTCGGTGAGGGTGTGGGCGGGGTTGAGCAGGGTGTAGCGGAAATCGTGTTCGGCCATGACTCGTGATCGACGGTGAGTTGTGCGCGCAATGCTAGCACGCGCCCCGGCGGCAGGCGTGCCGCCGGGACGAATCACGGACGAGTAGCCGGTTGGTTACTGCGCCTGGGCGGTTGCAGGTTTGCCGAAAGTGTCTTCGAAGAAGCGCTGCATATCACGCCAGGAACGTTCGTCCGCGGCTTTCTGATAGGCGACGTCGAGGCCGTTCTTCTGGTGGGCGTCGGCGCCCGGATTGGTGAAGCCATGCTTGGCGCCCGGCAGGCTGACGAACTGGTAGTCGGCACCGGCCTTGACCATCTCGACGTTCAGCGCGGCGATGTCGTCGGTGCTGATCATGCTGTCCTCGCTGCCATGTTCGACCAGCACACGCGCCTTGACGCTGCCGGGCGCGGCGCGGGTTTCGGTGGCCAGCGCGCCGTGGAAGCTGACCACGCCTTCCAGCGGCACACCCTGTCGCGCCATGTCCAGAACCACCTTGCCGCCGAAGCAGTAGCCCACCGCGCCCAGTTTGGCGGTATCGGTCTGGGCCTGTTCCTTGAGCAGATCGAGGCCGGCATTGAAGCGGCCCTTGGCAGCATCGGCGTCCTTCAGCGCGGCCTGCATGAAGCTCATGGCGTCTTTCGGGTGATCGGTGTTCTTGCCTTCGCCGTACATGTCGATTGCCAACGCGCTGTAGCCCAGCTCGGCGAGGTCGCGAGCGCGCTGCTTGGCGTAGTCGTTCAGCCCCCACCATTCGTGTACCACGACGATGCCGGGACGCTTGCCTTCGATGGCGTCGTCATAGGCGTAGTAGCCGATCATCTCGGTGCCATCGGCAGCGGTGTAGGGGATTTCCTGCGTCTGAATCTCGGCATTCGCAGTGACGCTGGCAACCATGAGCAGGCCGAACAGGCAGTGGCGCATCGTGGGATCTCCTTGGTGATCGTTATGTTGGCGAAGGGAGTTCGAAGAAGGATAGCGGTTCTTCGACTGTACGCGCAGCGCCCGGGTTCGGCTGCGCGATGGATACGTATAAGACGAAAAA
>NZ_JXXD01000234.1 GCF_000935215.1 Stutzerimonas stutzeri | reverse complement strand
ACAAGAAGCTGGCGAGAAATATCGGGAATCAAGTAAGCCACGAAGCCCAACGAGCATAGACTAAAAAAAAGCCCGCGATGCGGGCTTTTTGTTTACCTCTGTGCGGGTATATGTGTAAACCATTTATAGAAGCTACGTCCGGCATATATAGCACAGACAAGCGCGATAAGGTCAGGAAGCCACGAAGACCTGACACCGAAAACTGCATCAAACAGTCCGATGCCAAAGATGAGGGCAACGAGGACCATGAAGGTAAACAAGAATGCGAGAACGACCCCTAGTGCCTGATACCAGACCGCTTCACGGACGTCAGGCGAACTCCCATCCCACCTTTCGGATAGGCAGAACGGGCAGCAGCTCGATACGGGGCGACCACCTCCAAGCCACCATCCCCAGCCGCCGTAGAAGCCGCGACTAAAGATTGTCTTGGGCACCATCATCTTTCCGCAGCACTGGCACTTCACTGAATCATGGCTCGGCATAGCCACCTCTTTCCACTTCAACCTTGTCATGACTACATCATCGCTCGGTATCGCAGGAACCCAAATGCTCATCGGATATCGCGCCCATAATCGCCATAGCTCTCCCTGGTAGGGAGCCCAACGAAGACGCCAGGCATTGCCTGGTCCGATAGCTCATTGCAGCCTGACTGTGAGCAATCAA
Source organism: Stutzerimonas stutzeri (assembly GCF_000935215.1). GTDB lineage: Bacteria > Pseudomonadota > Gammaproteobacteria > Pseudomonadales > Pseudomonadaceae > Stutzerimonas. The sequence goes on along the minus strand of NZ_JXXD01000234.1, from coordinate 11,024 downwards.
GCCCTTATCTTGTTAGCACCAATGGCAGGTGCTCGCCTTTCGCCTATCTTGGATTTTGATCTGACGGCAGGAGGAGCATTCGACAACGCTAACCTCCTGAGAGCGATAACCCGACGCAAGAAGCCAGCATTCAGATGCGTCGAGAGTATCGGCCTCAGAGAAATTCAGGTACGACCAGATCAGGCGGTACTCATTGAGCGCGAGCGAAAAGGCCAGCGCATTGATACGAGTCTCGGGGTTCTTGGCCAGCAGCAGGTAGATGCTCATGAAGAGCAGAGCGTGGCGAGGCATTCTCTCGATACTGCTCGAATGACTGCCGATTCGACCGCCTCCCTTCGGGCCAACACGATTCTCACGGCGCAACTTACGATGAAGGCTGTTAACGCGCTCAGGCAAGCCAACGTGGGCGGTAACGAGTTTGGGGGTCACACCATCCTTCAGCAGCCTTTCTGCGACGACATCACCACTGGTTAGCTCCGCGTTCCAATCCCGCACGCGGCCCATACGCTTACCTCCATTAGCGCGCTGGTGCTTCAGCTCGCCGAGGATAATGCGCAGGCAATCACTCAACTGTGCCTCAGGGTTGTCCGGCATCAGCTCTAGGGAAGCGAGGTCGCACCGAAGGCCAACCTTGAAGCCTCCTTTCTGAATCATCATGAGCCGTCGCAGAAAAGGTTCATGCCGGAAACGGTCGAAGCCTTCATTGTCGAACCCGATGCTGATCAGTGGGTTCGTCTTGTTAGTGATCGCGAAATTGATGGTTTCAGTGACCATGGTCAACCGGATGCATGTGCGCTCAAAAAGGTCATCATCCAGCCCTCCACGCCCAACATCCAACCTGTCATAGGAGATCCTAAAGAGAGAGATCGGAAGCCGGTCCAAAGCCTCCAGTTTTCTCCGGTTGAGCAGGTGCAGCCACATCACATCCCTTGAACTGATCCGCTGTTCCTGGAGCACATCCGGGAAGCCCTGTGGACCTGCCAGGATCATGCGGCGCATTGTCATCTGAATCAGCGCACTGTTGAGTGAGTACATTCCTTAGCTCCCCGATTTCTCTAAAGCTTGAAGTGAGCGCCAGATCATCAGGACATTCCTGGCGTATGCACGAGCGTCTGCTTCACGTTCTGGATTCATTGTGTGGTACCCACCGATGCCTAGCTCGATGTCGTTTCGCTTAACAGAAAGAGACTCGCAAAGGATCTGGGCAGCCACCGCGATATTCGTTTCTGGATCAAGCAGCATCTCAGGCGACTTTACGCGCGCACCGTTCCACCGAAGATTAATCTGCATCATGCCGACATCTGTAAGCGGATCTTCCTGAATGTAGAGCTGTAGAAGCCGTGCGGCTTCGGCCTGACTATCTGGATATTTTGAACCGCTGATTGCATTGCGTAATGCGAACGGATGGGGAGTAATTAACCCCCTCCCTGCCGGATGCCGTGACTCCTGAATCGCGAGCGAGTACAAGAGTAGTGGTGGTGCTTTGCAAGAACTCGCATTGGAAACCCGTTCCCAGACAGTTCCCTTCAAAGTGAACGCCCATACTGTAGGGCTTGCGAGTGCCACAATCAGAAGAAGTGGCATTAGCAAAATTCTATGCGGAGCCATTTGCTGTTCTCGTGATCCAATCTGGTGCTCGTTTAGCTGGCGCAACGGGGGCTACGCCATCAGTTACTTCCGCACACGTTTCAGCTGCAATGGACGGCTCGGAAATGTGACCTTTTAACGGAGCGGATGCTTCACTTCGAGCTAATTGCATTGCGGCCAAAGCGAGAAGCCGTTTCCCTCGCAACTCTGGTTTTAACGACTCCAAATGCGCGAGCAGTTCCGAATATTGCTCGCCAACCCTCACCTGAAAACGCATAGCAGACCTCATTTATCTTCTGAAAGGCGTCTCAAGACATGGCGATAATGTAGAAGCCGTTCGCGTTGCTTTTGACACTATTGGCAGGCTTAATTACCAGAGATTCGGGAAACTCAGAGCGAGCATATTCTTCGTAAATCGAGGCGCCACCGCCTCCCAAAATCACGCAGTCGATTGCGCGACCACGAAGAAAACGAAGAGATTGTTTGATTTCACCTAACACCGCAGGAATAACACGATCAGCTGCGCGCTTTAAATAAACGTCCAACTCAACCTTGCGGCCGAACATCAGGATGTAAGACCGGCCGGACTGTAGCGCATGCTCGATCTTTTCAACACCCGGAATGCCACCCTGTTCCAAGCCAATCTCTTCGTTGCAAGCCTGAAGTAGAACGCTCATTGCTTTAACGCTACTAGAGCTTGACTGCGCAACCAGTTCACGATGATCGAACAGAACCCAATCCACACTGAAGAATCCGGGATCAAGAACGAGCGAGACAGACTCCTCGACAACATCTGCGCTATCTGACGTGCAATAAATATCGGTAAGGGTGCCGATTGGCTGTGCAACAACTACGACGGATTTAACAGTGACTTCGCGTTTTGTACTGATTCGGTGAGTACCCGTCATTGTTTCAACGAGGGCTTTAACATAGCTCTCATCCCGTGCTTGAGTGACCGGCAATCCAGTTACAAGCACATCGATTACATCTCCACTTCCTGCTGCATGTAGCAGAGATGCTTTAAACAGGGCCTGATAGGCCTCCGAGCTTGTGTAATCCTCGTGAAGCTCCCGACCTTCCTGGACCCTTCCAGGGGCAGCGAATGCAACCCATGGCTCGCCATTTACATCAACCAGGACCTCGCCGGCCCGCAGACCTGAATCACCGGGGATAGAGGCCAGCGGTGCAGCCTGGGACGGCCTTACGAAGGATTCCGGTTGCCCTACGCCGTCACCGAAGGTGCCAATTGTGTTGCTGTAACCGATATCCAGGCCCAAGAAGGTACTCATGACTCTCTCCAGAGGTAGTGCCCGCTATGCGTTGGGGCGAAGTTATGTGCTTGGCGATGCCGTAGCGGAGCCTTAATGGCAACAGGGTCGCTAATTTGTCGCCTGCGAAGGGTCGTAGCGACAGATCGTTGCCAGCATGGCTGCCGATTGGCCACGGAGAGAGATTATCGAGACTTAAAACCCGTCTGTGCGGGCTAAAGGTACAAGAATCTTGTAGGTTTAGCCCGCCTAACCGCTCAGTGGTCTGCCATGCTTCCGAAAATTTTACGGTACCTGGCATGAGTCCCAAGAAGCTGCGCATCGATCACCCGCTGGATGAGCAATATCAGGCCCTATACGACATGGCTTTGAGCGTCGCCGAAGCCTATCTGGCCCACGCCAACTCACTGATTGAGCAGATCCACGACCGCAAGCTGCATACCCACATGCTCATCTCCGTTCGCATCAAGACTCCCGGCTGCTGGACCGCAACCTGGGCCAAGAAGGTGATGGTCAAGGACACAAAGATGTCAGGTGTCGCTGTTCAGAAACTGCGAGCAAAGTCGAAGGCAGTGGCCGGAGAGGTCCTAACGGTAGATCTGCCCAAGGGGGAAGGTTTTTCCTATAAGGCGAGCACCTTCAATTCGCTGCCACGGGAGCTTCGCGAGGTCGCTCTGCTTTACGAAAGGTTGCTGGCGGATCTGCGCAAAGCCGGTCAGGAGAACAGATCCCTGCGGCGGTCTTTGGACTATCACGCCGCCAGGACAAACAAGATACTCGGCCAGTGCAATGCCTCCCTCGATGCATCCAGGTTGCTACGCAATGCGATTTATTCCGATGCACCGCCTCAGAGCCTACCTGAGTAGCCTTAGAACGGGCCGAACCCAGTAACCATGCGGGTTTGAGCCCCGTTCTAAGCTTCCCGGCGAGTGTTAGAACGGGTTGTTTAGAACGCTGCGGCGCGAAGCTTAGAACGCGACGGGATTTTCACGAAGCTTAGAACGGGCTAAACCCAGCAACCATGCGGGTTTGAGCCCCGTTCTAAGGTTCCCGGCGAGTGTTAGAACGGGTTGTTTAGAACGCTGCGACGCGAAGCTTAGAACGCGACGCGGTTTTCACGAAGCTTAGAACGGGCGAAACCCAGCAACCATGCGGGTTTGAGCCCCGTTCTAAGCTTCGCGTTCTAACATTCGCCCGTTCTAAACAACGAAAAAAAAGGGGACCTCGTTCCGTATAAATCTAATACGAGATGAGATTTTTGAAAAAAGTTGGGGTTCTGTGTCGCGTAGCGGATGTAGCCGATGCCAGGGAGGCAGTGGGCAGTTGGGACTGCCGCGAGAGGTGTGAAGATGGTAGCACCGGGAGCGACTGAGGCGGGTGTTTTCTGATGGTGCTGGAGCTATTGGTGGGGAGCGTTTTCGCTCTGGCGGCAGGTGTCGGGGTAGCGGTCGGTACCAGGAAGATCTGGTGCGATCTGCTGGCCGAACTGAGAGGCGACATCGCCAAGGTGCGAGCGCTGCATGCCCGCCTGCTTGGTGATCATCCAGGGGGCAACGATGGGAGTTGAGATTTCGCTGCTGCCGAGCTTCGGACTTTGGACCGATTCGCTCCATGGGTTTGTGCTGGCAGCTGGCATGGTGCTGACGCCGCTCACGGGTGTCGTCGTGTTGGCCCGCGTGTATCGGTATGCGCTGACGGCTTTGGTGTGGCTGCTAGGAAAGTGAGGGAGGCCGATTGGAATTCAAAGAGATAAGGGCTGGCGAGTTCTGGCCACCGATCCTTCCGAACGGGAGGTTCTTCGCTCAGGCGCCTGAGTCAGGGGTGGTACAGCAGATCCTGGAGGTAACTGACACCGGGCTGGAGTGTGGGGGTGTGAGCTTTAACTGGGGGGACATTACCGGCTTCGCAATCCAAGGAGATCAGGCAGTGCTGCTCAGCCAGAAATACCCCTCTGGCGGTTTGAAGTTCATGGTTGGAACCTGCCATTACATTGGCAGCGGGTTATCGCCTCAGCAGTACGTCAACGGCTACCCGGTCGAGTATTGCCTGATGAATCGAGTGACGTTCGAGCAGCAGCGGCTTTAACACTGTGTCGCGTAGCGGATATGCACGCTGTATGCGGGACATGGAAGGACAGTACATATTTTCTTGGGGATGCGGTGATGAATGAAGTGAGCACCAACGAGCGGAGCAAGCAGCTATCCGAGATGCGAAAGTATCTGTGGGAGATTAATGATTCCACCACGAACGGTCCACGCGAAGAGGCCATACGTTCCAAAGCATCAATCGTCGTCGGTGGAATTTATATCCTAGTGCTTTTCCTTGTGATCACTCTGAACGTCGAGCAATGGGGACTCCCCTCATGGGTGAACGGCATTAAACTATTGATATTGTTCTGTTATATATTGGCTGGGATCTATCTATCGAATTTCACTGCGCCTATAGAAAACTGGTGCGTTAAAACATGCAACAGTAAGGGATGGTTCCAAGGCCCAACATGGGGCGACCTTCTGCGCAATGCCTTTAATCGCTATCAACCGCTGAATCGTGAAGATCACGAAGCACTAAGAGCTGACAGCAATAATGGCCGTCTCTCCGCAGGACGCATCAGGGAGTGGTTGGACCAAGAGCAAGCGGCGGTAATAGCAGCGCAAGTAAATGATGCTCGTAATGCCAGTTCTGAAGTCCAGCTATTCGATTCGAAGGCCTGATGAAGATGATCGAGGGCAGCAGAAACCAAAAGAAAATGAATCTCTCAAGTTTTGAGCTACCTGCAAATAGTGACCGCTTCTGGCAGCAACTGTCTCAACTGGAGGGCGATTACCCGGCTGGTGCGAACCTGGTCGAAGCTATGTTCTGCTTTCAGCGCTGCTCCAAGCTGATTCCGCTCGTTGTTCGCTCAATCAACACAGTGCTTGCAGTTCATTCAGGATGCATGGGCCTAACTCGCAAGGACCGATGCGGCGAGTTCCTGCTTGCGTGTCGCGAAGCGTATGTGAGCATGATCGAGCAATTGCGAATTGCGAGCGATGTAGAGCGCGAGACGGTTTTACTTCTGCTCGAAGGACGGCCCGGAATCCGTGCGGAATATTTCCGCTCGACACGTAACGCAGGTCCTGCAGAGCTGGCAGATATGGTTTTTGGCCTTGAGGAACTTCGTAATCGGCATGGCTGATGCGGGCTTGGGATATCTCACAACCGCGCTTCACTGATCGCGCGTACTTAGATTGCGAACATGTGTCGCGAAGCGGAGGTTGTAGAGATGTCGAGCGAACTCGATCCAGAGAAGCGCAAACGCGCCCTGGACAAGATCAAGAAGTGTTTTGCGCTGGCCAAGTCGAGCAATGCGCACGAAGCTGATGCGGCAATGCGCCAAGCGCAAAAGCTGATGGACAAGTTCAAGTTTGAGCTTGGCGATGTACATGCATCTCGGGCAGAAGAATTCACCCTGAAAGTGGGCAAGGGCAAGAGCATGCCGGCGCGCTGGGTGCGAATGCTCGCGGCGACAGTGGCGAAGGCCTTTGGCTGCATCAATCTGTACGGTTACGGTCGATCCGGGCAGACACTGACCTTCATCGGTGATACCGGCACGGCCGAGATGGCGGCTTACGCCTACGAAGTGCTGGCTCGACAGCTGACCGATTCACGCAGGAATTATCTTTCTGGATTGCAGTTCGCGAGCCCATCGAACAAGCGCCGCGCCGGTGACCTGTACGCCGAGTCGTGGATCACCTCGGTAGCACGCCGGGTAGAGGAGTTCGCCGGAGTGTCCGAGGAGGTGGAGCGGGCGATCAGTGCCTACATGAGCAAACACCACCCGGATGTTCCGGTGGGCAAGATGAAGCGCCGCAAAGTGAGCCCGCAGGAGTACGGGGCCTACCAGCAGGGACTTGAGGACGGAGCCGGGGTTTCGCTGCACACCCCGATGGGACATGACCAGATGGCCCAGATCGCACAACAGGCCAACGGAGGTTGAAATGAAACGGCTGAGATTTACGAACGCGCTCGTCGTGCCGCTGCTACTTGCGGGCGCTTTGAGCGGATGCAGCAGGGCGACGCTGCCGGATGCATACGCTGCCGATGATGACTACCTGGATATCAGGATCGATCACCGGCAATGGGCAGCGGCTCCCACGCCTGCACTGGCAAACATCATCGTGTGCGAAGGCCAGATCCGCTTTCACAACACCCTGCAGCCCGAGCCAGTGTGCGAGGCGAGCAGCAAGGGAGCAGGGCAGGTGAACTACGCGCCGGCTCGGTTCGTGCAGCTGACAGACTGGCTGGAGCAGAACGGCTACGGCCCGGCGAGCTTCATCCACATCGACGACGATCATGCCCTCTGGGTGAGCGTGCTGAAGGGCGAGGCACAAGACCTGAATGACGCCGATTACGAAGAGTTCTTCGGCCACAAGCCGGGCTATGAGTTTTCGGGTACCGGCCCTCTGACATCTGGCGCGATTCGTCCCGTGCGCTGATGGCGTCTTCATGGACCCCAGAAAAGTCCCGCCTTGAGCGGGATTTTTTCTGCCAGCGGTTTATCCACGGAAAGCGTGGGCAACCTTGTGGATAACCTCAGGCAGGCGAGCAGATACCGAGGCGGCAGGGCGTGCTCAAGAAATGATCAGCCGGTTGGCTTGACTGACGACCAACGTCAGGAGATATTTTCTGCTGGCACTCCGGGTAGGTGCCGGCCGTCCACACGGGCAAAGCGGAAGCACTACCGACTTCACAGCAGACAACTACCGGCACCTTCGCAGGGTGCTCTTCAGTGGACACCGAGCAATCCCTTGGAGGTTTCCGTATGCAAATGCACACCCCCCTTCTTGACCTTGAGCGCGCCAAGAAGCTCGCCAAGCAGGCCAAGCACTCACACCCTGATCTGACCCATGCCCAGCGTCTGGACGTGACCGCACGAGAGCACTTTGCCGTGCGCCACTACCATGAGCTGCGCAAGCGTGCATCTGATGCGGTGGCTGCGCTGTGCGCAGGGTCTGGCAGTGGCACCGTCACCTGTTCGTTATGCGGACTTCAGTTCGCGCCGGATCTGGCAGAAGACCGGATCACCCACGAGAAAAGGCACCTGGCATTCGAGGAGGCGCTTGTGGCCCTTGGCCGATTGCCTGCTGCGTACAACGAGCGTGAGCAAGCCAAGCGTGACGGCCGGCAGATGATCGACGACGCAAAGTCGGCTGAGGAAGAGTTGGCCGGCGTGGAACGGCTGCTACAGGGCTGGTTTGATCGATCTCTGTCGGCAGCAATCGGCGGCGGGTACTGGAAGCGTCACCCCGCGTTCGGCGAGTACGCCGCAATGGTGCACCACCTGGTCCGGCCCCACCTGAACCTGGCCAAGGAGCTGTTCCTGGCCAAGTACGGCGACAAGCCAGGTCACATCGAGCAGGGTCAAAGCTACTGGTACCCACCGACTCGCTGATTGGCTTGGGTGTTCCGGTATTCCTGTGATAATGGGCTCGAAACTGCCCTGTCACAGGAATCCCCAATGAGCCGAGACACCTACGAAGCGAACATCGCCTTCATCGAGCAGACCGTAAAGCGCCTGGAGCGCAACGAGGTCAGCATTGACGAGCTGGAGTCACTAGCTCAGGAGTTCGCTAAGGCCCGTGCATTCTGCGCAGACCGCCTGTCGCGCATCGAGCAAGTCGTGCAGGCAACACTGGGTACCGAAGGGGAGCGGGGCATTGAGCGTGGCTGATGAGGCTGAGGGCCACCTGAGCCTGAGTGCCTACCTGACCCAGATCCAGAAGGCGTTTCGCGCTGCGATGCCCGACAGCTGCTGGGTGGTCGCCGAGCTGAGCGACTTCAAGCGTCGCCCCAATGGGCATTGCTACATGGATATCCTCGAATCGCGAGACGGTACCGAGGTGGCCAAGGCACGGTGCACGATGTTCGCCAATGTCGCCGGCAAGGTGCTGCAGCAATGGCAAGAGGCGACCGGGGGCTTGCCGCAGGCGGGCATGAACGTACTGCTCAAAGTCAGGGCGGATTTCTCCCCTCAGTTTGGCTTCAGCCTCATGGTGACCGGCATTGACCCCAGCTACACCCTGGGCGACATGCAGGCAAAACTGCAGAAGATAATTTCCTCCCTACGTGAGCGGGGCTGGCTGGATCTGCAGCGCGGGCTACCGGCGCCGAGTGGATATTGGCGCGTGGCGGTTGTAGCGCCGCACGAGGCTGCGGGGCTGGCCGACTTCAAGCGCGACGCCGAGCAGTTGGCCGGCGCCGGCGTGTGTCAGTTCGAATATTTCGCAGCGACCTTCCAGGGCAAGGATTGCTCCGAGAGCATTCGCGATGCGCTGCGGCAGGTTCACGAGCGTCACCAGGCTCAGGGCTTCGATGCGGTCGCACTCATACGCGGCGGCGGGGCGAAGAGCGATCTGGCCTGGCTCAACGATGCGAACCTCGCGGCGTGGGTATGCCGGCTGCCGGTGCCCGTGTTCACCGGCATCGGTCACGAGGTGGACGAATGCGTGCTCGATCTGGTTGCGCACCGGCGTTTCGACACACCGTCCAAGGTGATCGGGTTCATCAAGACGGCGCTCATGTCCGAGGCATCGGCGGCGCGGGCGCGGGCAGAGCAGGCGAACGCCCTGATTCAGCGGCTTGTGGCGGGGCAGGGGCCGTACCTGGATCGTGCATGGGGCTACTTCAGCCGGCGTGTGGTTGAGCGGCTTCATGCCGAGCACCGAAACCTGCTGGACCGTCAGTCGCGATTTGACAGCGGCCGAGCCCGGCTCATTACCCAGCAGCAGGCCGAGCAGCAGGCTGCGCAGGATCGCTTTTCACGCTTGACCCTTGGTCTGATCGCCAGTGAGCGACAGAAGGCCCTTCTGGGCGCTTCCAGGGCCTCCGCTCAGTCGCTCGCCCTGATCGCACGGGAAAATGCTCGTTTGGCGCTGGCGGGTACCCTCTACGACAAGACCAACCCGCTCGCACTGCTGAGCCGGGGATTTGCCCTGATCCGTTCCCCTGGTGGGGAAATCGTTACCAGTGCACAGCAGGCACGGGCAGCCGGCCGGCTGGATCTGGCCTTTGCAGATGGCCACCTGAGCGCAACAGTCACTGAATCAACCAATGGAGCACAGACGACATGAACCCTTTGACCAAGCTCTTTCTCAGTGCCGGCCTGATGCCCCTTTTGCCTATTGTCGGATTGGTGACCCTATCCGAGGTACCGCCCTACTTGCTGGAATTTTGTGTCGGCGTTGCGGTGACGGGTTTCTTGCTTGCCGGGCTGAGCGCGCTAAACGAATGGCTGACCCGCAAGGCGAAAGCTAAGCCTGTCCGTGTAGAGATCCGCCCCAACGTGGTGGCGGTCGATGGGATAGAGCTGCACATCCCGTTCTCCGGCGAAGCACATCTCTTCAAGAACCGGGAGAGCATGCAGCTGATGGTCAATGAAGTCGGTGACCACCTGATCAACCGTCAGCGCAGTTACTTTCAACTGAGGCTATCGGCGAATGTGCTTGTTCTGCCGCAGCCCCTTCTCCTGAGCGAAATTGAGGCAGACGCGCTGGCCGATCTGCTGAACGCCGAGTTCGTCGAGCCAACGGTTCGGGCGTCGCGCGGCGCGGTGTCGGCTGCGCCTGCAGACATGGCACTCACCGGCGCCAACGGGTAGAAGCACCCGCATCAGTCTGCAGGGTGCCAGCCAGGCGATGCCTTACTGCCCCGGCGCAGTAAGCCGCATGGCATAGGTCTTGGCCACCTCGGCATCCACCTCGGCATTGAACGCTACCGCCATCTCGTGAAGCTCCTCGTCCGACTCACCGTGGGTGATGGGCTTCCAGCCGGCCCGCAGCGTCGCCAGCACGTTGCGGCCCTCGCTCCAGTATGAAGCTTGGAAGAACGCCGCCTTATCGCCAGACGGCGGCAGGTAGGCGATGGCCTGCTTTTCGCCAACAGCCGTTTGGTAGGTCTTGGTGCCAAGAGCAATAGGGCCTACGTCTGTGACTTGCCAGCCGAGGGGGGAGAGGCTGGCGCGAAGCTTTGCCTGCGTGGTGAGGTACTTTTCGGAAAGAATCATGGGTGGCCTGCTTGAGAGGTTCGGTTAGGTCGCACCCATACTTCCACGCCCTCCCGAAATCCCCAGCGCAAGGCCGTGCGGCTCTATCGGCTCGCCGTCTAAACCTGCCAGATCCTTGCAACATTGGC
>NZ_JXXD01000233.1 GCF_000935215.1 Stutzerimonas stutzeri | reverse complement strand
TGCTTGATGATGGGCGCGCGCTTTAAATCAGGCGCTTCGCATAATCTATATTATGTTAAATTGCGTTTGTGGTAATGGCCGTGCTTTGCCATCGCCACCTTCTGGTCCTTTCCCTCTCTGGTATTCGTTTAGCCACGATCAGCACGCGCTCTCTGCCGCGGGATGCTTATACTCGCCACAATTCTGCCAGGAAGTTGAACATGAGCAGCATCGAAGAACTCAACGCGCAATCGCTCAAGGGGCACTCAGGTCTCAGGCGAATCCTGAGAGCGCTCGGATACTCCATTGCCGGTATCCGTGCTGCGATTGTCGGCGAAGCTGCCTTCAGGCAGCTGCTGCTGCTCAACGCTGTCCTGATACCACTGGCGTTCACGCTCGACGTCAGCCGAATCGAACGCCTGTTATTGGTGATCGTGCCGTTGTTGACACTGGTAGTCGAACTCGTCAACTCGGCGATAGAGGCAGCAATCGACCGAATCTCGCTCGAACTGCACCCGCTTTCCAAGAACGCCAAGGACATGGGCAGCGCGGCGCAACTTCTGTCGCTGGTGATGGTGGCGGTCACCTGGCTGATGATTCTCTATTGAGCCTGACGCTGTAACGTCACGCTCAAGTTCGCCCGATCTGCCCATCCGCTCGCTCGCGGATAGGCAACCATGATCGCCCTGGAACTCAGTCCGTTCTGACGTTCTGATAGAGCATCAGGCGCGATGCCTCGTGCAGTCCCCGTGTCAGGGCGACGAGTCGCTGGTATTCCTCGGGATACCGGTCGGCTACGTCGACCAGAGGCTCCGGTGATGCAATTTCGTGCAAGGTCGGCTGGCTGCCGTCGTGCTGCATCTGCAGAAGAAAGTCCTTGGTCACGCCACCAATCAGCGGGAACGTGCCTTCGCGGAGCACGAGTGGAACCACTCGCTCCCCTTCAGGAGCCGGCTGCTGGATGTCGCGTCCCATCGCACCGTTGCGAAACTCCATGCCGGCCATGCCCAGTACGGTCGGTAGCAGATCGGCCAGACCCACGGCCTCTTCGATCACTCGTGGCTCCAGCAGCTTGGGCGCGTGGATCAGCAACGGAACGTTATTGCTCTCGAGCCCCAGCTTTTCGTATGCGGGCAGCATGTGCGGAATCTGGGCGATACGCGTGTTGTGGTCGCCAAACATGACGAAGATGGTGTTGTCATACCAGCCGCCTTCCTTCGCAATCTCCATCAGGCGGCCGATGTTGAAATCCAGAAGGCGGACCGCGTTGTACTGCGCCACGCTGCGGGAGCCCGCGCCTTGTACCTCTTCCAAAGGCAGATCAAGGGCTTCGAAGCCGTCGTTCTGCTTGGGTATGGTGAACGGGCGATGATTGCCCGCCGTCTGGATATAGGCGAAGAAAGGCTTGCCCTCCCCCTGCTCTCGCAGCAGCCGGTCACTTTCCTTGAACAGGTCCAGGTCGGAGATTCCCCATACATCCACCATCGGAGAGTTCCAGTGGCGCTCTTCATATAGCTGGATGTCGTCGATGCTCTGGCGGATAAGGGCATTCATATTGGCCCAGCCGGAATTGCCGCCGATCATGTAGTACTTGTCGTAGCCTTGCAGCGCGTTGACAAGGCTGTGTTGCCGGGTGATCAGCGGATTGCGCGTCGCGGTTTCCTGCCGGGAAACGTCTGGTACGCCGGATATGCTCGCCCACACGGTCTTCGCGGTGCCGGTCACGGGAACGTAGAAGTTCTTGAAGAACCAGCTCTGCTTGGCCAGCCGGTCGATATTGGGAGTCGGATTGAGCGGATTGCCATAGGCGCCCACTGCGGTGGTTCCCAGGGATTCGAGCATGACGAAGACGACATTCGGCCGCTTTCCGTCAATCGCATAGGGTTGAACGCCCTGCTCCCGGCTGAAATTCAGCGTTTTCGCATCAGGCTGGTCGACGCCCAGGTAATGGCTAACGACATCGTAATGGGCCTCGACCTGTTCCCGGTCATACGGCTGATTGGGGACCTTCAGCGTGTCATAGAGGAAGATCACCGGATTCAGGCCAAGGGCTGCGATCTGGTTGTCGCCCGAGAAAAACGCATCGCTCCAGCGCAGCGGCACCGGGTTTTCCAGATTGATATTGTCGACGCGCCCGAGGATGGCGACGAAAACAGCCACCACCATCAGCGCACTACCCCAGATCAGCGAAAGCCGGCTGATTCGCTTTGCCGGACGATCCAGCGTGACCCGCTCGAAGCGCAGCAGCAGCCACCACACCAGAGCGGTTGCCGCCGCCCAGCCAACGCTGATCCAGACCACTGGATAGGTTTGCCAGACCATATCGGTGGATATCTGCGCGTCCTCCAGAAAGCGCAACACGGTGGCATTGATGCGCACCCCGAGATAGGCGTAGTGGCCAAAATCGATGATGTAGACCAGCAGCACTGCACCAAGCGCCAGTGCCAGATAGAGCCGCGCCACCCAGCGAAGGACGCGGGAGCGCGTCAGGTTCCAGACCGGCAGCCACGCCAACAGCGCGATCGGCAACATCAACAGGATCGCCAGGCGAAGATCGAAACGCAGGCCGATTCCGAGCGTTTCGGGTACGGCTTCGACCGTGCCGAGCGTGCTGGGCGCCAGTCCGGAAAAACCGACGAAGAAAATCCCGCGCAATGCTGCGAGCGCAATGAACAGAATCCCGACTGCACCGAACCAGTAATGCAGGCGCCGCGACTGAAGCCAACCCATTGTCCCAACCTCGAATCTATCGAATCGTCAAATAGCGCAGCCGAGCCATCACAGGTCGGCTGGAGTAATTTTCGTCACGCGGGCATTGGCTTGCGCACGAGTGCCTTGCAGGCATAGACGAGCAACGCCCCGCAGCTGAACAAGGCGATGAAGGGGTCTAGCAAATAGTCCCAGTAATTGGGCGACGGCTTGATCCCCAGGCTGAACGCCAAGGTGGCAAGGCCGAGCATGGAAGCCCCCAACCAGTTCCTGAGCAGCAGCAATCCCAGGGCAAGCACGCCCACCACCGCGATCAGCGGGCGGGGGGCGTAACCGAGTTGATAGGGGTCCAGATAGGACAGGCCCATCGTTGCCGGGTAGAGAAAAAGCGCCAGCCCCGCCATCACGATCAACAATTGCACGCGCGCGTTCTGCGGCGGCATCGCCATCAGTCCCAAGCGCACCGCCGCGAAAAATGCCAGCGCCACCAGCGTCGTGATGGCTACGTCATCGGTGAAGCTGCGCATGTAGGCGGCCAGTGACAGACCGTCCACGGGAATGAAGCTGATCCCTAGCAGGAGGAGAAGGCGAAGCCCTTGAAACCCGCGGCCGAGGCCAAATCCAGGCGTGACGATGAAAGCGAGTAACCCGAAGGTCAGATGCGCTTGCCAGAGTTCAGGCATCAGAGCTGCTCCAGTAGCCAGGCATCATTGAAGCTGACGTGTTTGATGAAGGTATTGTTCCAGGAATAGACCAGGTGGTAGAGACCGTCGGCGCTCCTGATGAAGTAGGGATACTCGTACTCGAAATCGCAGCCATGGGTTTTGCAGACGCGCTTATCCAGGTTTGTCAGAAACTCGTCCACCAGCGATAGCCGCCGCGGCCCGCTGGAAAGGCGAAACTTGTCGCCGATGATTTCCCGATATACCTCCGGGGTGAACGGGTTGCCCTCCGGGTCAGGCGATTCGTCCAGGTCAATCACCGGCTTCCAGAGATCGAGGCTCGAGTCGGTTTCCATCAGGCGAAGCCGGAAACGTCCGTCCTCCAGATCATTCAGGGCAACCAGCAGGCCATGGTTGGGCGTGGCCACCGCTGCGAGCGCGGAATTGGGGTTGGCCGGGTCGATCGGATAAGGCTTGCTCCAGGTTCTGCCGGCGTCCGCGGTGCGGCTGGCGAGCACGCGATGATGGCTGGCACCTGCATAGCGCAGCATGGCAACGGCATGTTGCTCGTCCATCGGCACCACTGTCGGCTGCAGTGAATCGTTGCCTTTGCTGATTCGACTTTTACCGGTCACCTCGCCGTTCGGGCTGATGTACAGATACTCGGCGAACTTGCCGAGGAACTCGTGGTAGACGGGCAGTCCTATGGTGCCGTCCTGATGGAATACCGGGGCATTGCGCACCAGTGTGCTGATGTTCAAGAAGGGGGTGGTGATCAGCTGCCTGGGAGTCGACCAGGTTTCTCCGAGATCATCCGAATACATGGCGTTGATGGCGCTGCCAGCCCAGCCACCGATCGATACCGACACATAGAACAGCCACAGCCTGTTGTCGGGAGCCAGCGCAATGACCGGATTGCCGAGCTTGCGTATGTGCTTCTGGGTCGCCTTCTGGGTCGACTCGCGAGTTGCCAGGACCAGTTCCTCGCCCCACTCCGCCGCAATCGCGTCGAATCGCGCGCCGCGCACCTGAACGTCCGCAGCCCCTTCGCGCGAACCGGCAAACCATACGGCCATCAGGCCACCATCCGGCAAGGAGGTGACCGACGAGGCATGGACAAATTCGTCGAGATCGGAGGATGCGAAGCGGGTGCTGTAAAACGGCCCCTTGCTGGCAAGCGGCAACGCATGGGGACTGCCAGCTACGGCGAAACCGGCAACCGCTCGCTCAGGATGAAGCCACCAGGCGGTAGTGAAAATAGCTGCAAGGGCGATGACAGACAGGCAGGTGGGAAGAAATCCGAACTTTCCAGAACTCATATAAATCATGTCCGTATAAACACATGACGCGTCCTGCGCGTTGCAAGAAACGACAAGCTCGTATGCCCCAAAAACCGTCGGGGCGTGAAAAAGAAAGTGTATTGGTCGGTTTGCCCCGACTTCTGATGGCCGGGAGTACCGAGCTTGTCTGAGCGGCCGCCGATCATGGCCGAGCACCAGGGTCGGAGCAATCACTTGGTGCAGGAAGCCGATCAGCCGCGCTTGATAAACGCTTCGTTCAGAAAAACCAGGTGCTACAGAAATCCTCGACGGCTTCAAGTGCAGGCGTCGCAATATAGTGTCACAAACATACCTGTGGCAAATTGCTGCACCCTCCTCTCCATCGCGGCACGCAGGCCATGGCCGACCGATAAGTCGACTACCCAGACGTACCGCTGCAGGGCCAGCGGCGTAATATGGCGCATCTCAACAGAACGGGAGTTCTCTCATGCTGCTTCGCTTACTGGCCGCTGGTACTTTTGCGGCACTCTGCTTGCCTGCCCTTGCGCAGGAGCACCACCACGACCATCAGGCTTCGACACAACCGGCTACCAGTGAGCTAGCTGTCAGCCAGGCGTGGTCGCGGGCAATGCCGCCCAGCGCTCCGACTGGCGCGGTGTACTTCATACTGGAAAATCGTGGTCAGCAGCCACAGCGCCTGATCGGGGCGCAGACCTCACGAGCCGAAAAGACCGAGCTGCACACCCATGTGCATCAGGGCGACATGATGAAGATGCAGCAGGTCGAGGCGGTCGACGTGCCCGCGGCTGGCAAAGTGGAGTTCAAGCCGGGTGGCAATCACGTGATGCTGTTCGGGCTTAAGCAGCCGCTGGTGGCTGGGGAGAGCTTCCCGGTGACGCTGCAGTTCGAGGACGGCGGCGAGATCACCACCGAGGTGAGCATCGAGGTAGACGCCCCGGCTGCCGGCGGAGCTGCGCCAGGGCATCATCACTGAGTG
>NZ_JXXD01000232.1 GCF_000935215.1 Stutzerimonas stutzeri | reverse complement strand
GAAAAGTTCGAACGTAACAAACCGCACGTCAACGTCGGCACCATTGGTCACGTCGACCATGGCAAGACCACTCTGACTGCCGCTCTGACTCGCGTGTGCTCCGAAGTTTTCGGCTCCGCTCGTGTCGACTTCGACAAGATCGATAGCGCGCCGGAAGAGAAGGCTCGCGGTATCACCATCAACACCGCTCACGTAGAGTACGACTCCAATGTCCGTCACTACGCGCATGTTGACTGCCCGGGTCACGCTGACTATGTGAAGAACATGATCACCGGTGCTGCCCAGATGGATGGTGCGATCCTGGTTTGCTCCGCTGCTGACGGCCCCATGCCGCAGACTCGCGAGCACATCCTGCTGTCCCGTCAGGTGGGTGTTCCGTACATCGTCGTGTTCCTGAACAAGGCCGACATGGTCGACGACGCCGAGTTGCTCGAGCTGGTCGAAATGGAAGTTCGTGATCTGCTGTCGACCTATGATTTCCCGGGTGACGACACGCCGATCATCATCGGTTCCGCGCTGATGGCGCTGAATGGCGAAGATGACAACGAGCTGGGCACTACTGCGGTCAAGAAGCTGGTCGAGACTCTGGATACCTACATCCCTGAGCCGGTTCGCGCCATCGACAAGCCGTTCCTGATGCCGATCGAAGACGTGTTCTCCATTTCCGGTCGCGGTACCGTTGTGACTGGTCGTGTTGAGCGCGGCATCGTCAAGGTTCAGGAAGAAATCGAGATCGTTGGTCTGCGTGATACCACCAAGACCACCTGTACCGGTGTAGAAATGTTCCGCAAGCTGCTCGACGAAGGTCGTGCCGGTGAGAACTGCGGCGTTCTGCTGCGTGGTACCAAGCGTGATGACGTCGAGCGTGGTCAGGTTCTGGCCAAGCCGGGCACCATCAAGCCGCACACCAAGTTTGAAGCCGAAGTGTATGTTCTGTCCAAGGAAGAGGGTGGTCGTCACACCCCGTTCTTCAAGGGCTATCGTCCGCAGTTCTACTTCCGTACCACCGACGTGACCGGTTCGTGCGAACTGCCGGAAGGCGTTGAGATGGTAATGCCGGGCGACAACGTGAAAATGGTTGTCA
>NZ_JXXD01000231.1 GCF_000935215.1 Stutzerimonas stutzeri | reverse complement strand
GATGGCGCCGGCGGGACGAGCTTGCCGGCGTGGCACTCAGGAATGGCGAGCCCGATGGGCTTCGCCGCAGGGGCTCAGGCGGCCTGCTCCCGCGCCTCTCGCAAGGCCCGGTTCATGGCACTGAACAGCGCACGGATGCTGGCGGTGGTGATGTTTTCGTCGATGCCGATACCGTGCAGCGGGCGCTCGCCGTCCAGGCGTACCTCGATATAAGCAGCGGCCTTGGCGTTGCTGCCGGCGCCGATGGAATGCTCGTGGTAGTCCATGATCTCCAGCTTCACTGGCAACGCGGCGACCAGCGCTTCCAGCGGCCCCTTGCCGATGCCGCGCCAGTGAGCGATCTCGCCATCGGTCGCGACTTCCACATCCACCGCACTGGTGCCGTTCTCTTCCTGCAGACGATGGCCCTTGAGCGTGTACGGCGCGGTGGCCTGCAGGTACTCGGCTTCCAGCAGCGCGTAGATCTGTTTGGCACTCATCTCCAGGCCCAGGCGGTCGGTTTCCTGCTGCACCACCTGGCTGAACTCGATCTGCATGCGCCGCGGCAGGCTGATGCCGTATTCCTGCTCGAGCAGGAAGGTGATGCCGCCCTTGCCGGACTGGCTGTTGACGCGAATCACCGCCTCGTAGCTGCGGCCGATGTCGGCCGGGTCGATTGGCAGATACGGCACCTCCCAGACGCCTTCCGGGTCCTGCAGGGAAAAGCCCTTGCGGATCGCATCCTGGTGCGAGCCGGAGAACGCGGTATGCACCAGATCACCGACATAGGGATGGCGCGGGTGTACCGGCAACTGGTTGCATTCCTCGACCACCTTGCGCACGGCGTCGATGTCGGAGAAGTCCAGTTGCGGGTCGATGCCCTGGGTGTACATGTTCAGCGCCACGGTGACCAGGTCGACGTTGCCGGTGCGCTCGCCATTGCCGAACAGGCAGCCTTCGACGCGATCAGCGCCGGCCATCAGGCCCAGCTCGGTGGCGGCCACGCCGGTGCCGCGGTCGTTGTGGGTGTGCAGGCTGACCAGCACGCTGTTGCGACGGTCGACGTGGCGGCAGAACCACTCGATCTGGTCGGCGTAGATATTGGGTGTGGCGGCTTCCACCGTGGCCGGCAGGTTGAGGATCAGCTTCTGCTCGGGCGTCGGCTGGAACACCTCGATCACCGCGTTGCAGACTTCGACGGCGAACTCCGGCTCGGTGGAACTGAAGATCTCCGGCGAATACTCGAAACGCCAGGCGGTTTCCG
This sequence comes from Stutzerimonas stutzeri, assembly GCF_000935215.1. GTDB lineage: Bacteria > Pseudomonadota > Gammaproteobacteria > Pseudomonadales > Pseudomonadaceae > Stutzerimonas. Next base: position 81,137 of record NZ_JXXD01000231.1, on the reverse strand, counting down.
GGTTCTGCGCAGCCAGGCGCTTGATGATCTGTGCCGCGTTGACCGCGATGTTCACCACGCCGGCCTTGTCCTGATTGAAGACGATGCGGCGGAAACTCGGTGCGGTGGCGTTGTAGTAGTGGACGATGGCCTGCTTGGCGCCCTTCAGCGACTCGAAGGTGCGGGTGATCAAGTCTTCGCGCGCCTGGGTCAGCACCTGGATGGTGACGTCGTCAGGGATGTGCCCGCCTTCGATCAGCTCGCGGACGAAGTCGAAGTCGGTCTGCGAAGCAGAGGGGAAGCCGACCTCGATTTCCTTGATGCCGACCTGCACCAGTGTCTTGAAGAAACGCATCTTCTTCGCGGCATCCATTGGCTCGATCAGCGACTGATTGCCGTCGCGCAGATCCGAGCTCAGCCAGATCGGTGCCTGGGTGATCGACTTGGATGGCCAGGTGCGATCCGGGATGTCGATGGCCGGAAAGGCGCGATATTTTTTCGATGGGTTCTTGAGCATGGTCATGGTGTTTCCCCAGGCGATCCTTGAGCTAGCAACTTGTCTGCCCATTACGGGCATCGGTTTATGGTGCAAAGCTAGTGCTTCGTGGTTATGCATTGCAAGGCTTGTTAAAAAATTGATGGTTTATTGCTGTAAGTGATGCTTATTGGTGATTGATGCTGGTTTGGTCATGAAAATCCAAGCTTGATTGCGCGGCTCTGTTGCGGCCTCATGTCGCAGCGGCCGGGGCGAAAAGGCTGTGCGATCATCCCGCCACTTCATAGGGTCATGTCACGAAGGACACGCCGGTGACACGCAAACGGCTTTCGACAATGAGCATCTGGCTTGGCCTGTTCGCCATGCTGATGATTCATGTCGGCCCGTTGTTCTCCGCCGTCCAGGCCGCCCAGGCCAGTGCGCAGCATCATCACCATGCCGAGCATGAGCCAGCCGCCCACGGTCATCACGGCCAGGCACGTGCGGGCGATCCCGCCTGGCTGGCAGCGCTCGAACTCTGCGGCTACTGCGAGCTGTTGACGGTCAATCCGCCGCTCAGCCTGTCCGTCGATCTGTTGCTGCCTCGCCACGAACCGGCTTACTTCCACCCGCTTCCCGAGCAGCCGCAGGCTCCTGCGCTGCGCCGCAGCAGCGGCCATCCCCGCGCGCCACCGTCTATCCACTGCTGACCGTAATCAGCCGCCTCGTTGCGGCCTAATCACATGCAGAAGTGGAAGTTCTTATGTCCAGCATTACTCATGGCTGTACGGCGCGAGCGCGCCTGTCTGAGCGTTTTTTGATTCAACCATCCCGCCTGCGTTGGCAGTTCGCCCATGCCGCGCTGCTGGGAATGCTCGCCAGTGGTGCAATGGCCGCGGAGGCTGAGCATGCCGGCCATGCGGAGCACGCCGAAGCCGTTGAACTGGCGCCGATGGTCATTACCGGCGTCGGCCAGCAGTCCCCACTGACCGTGGTGACCGACCCCAAGATTCCCCGTCAGCCGATGCCGGCCAGCGACGGTGCCGACTACCTGAAGACCATTCCCGGCTTTTCCGCCGTGCGTAACGGCGGCGTCAACGGCGATCCGGTGTTCCGCGGCATGTTCGGCTCGCGCCTGAAACTGCTCTCCAACGGCGGCGAGATGCTCGGCGCCTGCCCGAATCGCATGGACTCGCCGAGCTCGTACATCAGCCCGGACACCTTCGACAAGCTCACGGTCATCAAAGGGCCGCAGAGCGTGCTCTGGGGGCCAGGTGCCTCGGCCGCCACCGTGCTCTTCGAGCGCGAGCCGGAGCAGTTCAGCGAGCCGGATTATCGCCTCAACGGCAGCTTGTTGACCGCCTCCAACGGTCGCTTCGACCGCAACCTGGACGCCGCCGCCGGCAACAGTCAGGGCTATGCGCGGCTGATGGCCAACAGCTCCCAGGCTGACGATTACGCCGATGGCAACGGCGATACCGTGCCGTCGCGTTACGACAAGTGGAACACCGACATCGCCCTGGGCTGGACGCCGGATGCGGACACCCTGGTCGAGCTGACCGCCGGCCGCGGCGATGGCTACGCACGCTATGCCGGGCGCGGGATGGACGGCAGCCAGTTCCAGCGTGAGAGCCTGGGGCTGCGCTTCGAGAAGACCAATCTCGGCGAGACCTTCTACGGGCTGGAGGCGCAGGTCTACTACAACTACGCCGACCACATCATGGACAACTACAGCCTGCGCGATTTCGTGCCGTCGATGATGATGCCCAACCCGACGCTGTCGCGGGTCGACCGGCGTACGCTGGGTGGCCGGCTGGTCGGCACCTGGCAATGGACGGATGTCGAGCTCAAGGCCGGGGTCGATGCCCAGCGTAGCGAGCACCGCAAGGTCATGAACCCGGCCGGCGCCGCCAACCAGATGGTCACCGCTGCGGGAAGCGACGCACTGCCCTGGGTGCCGGACGCGATGCTGCACAGCTACGGCGTCTTCGGCGAGCTGACCTGGCAGCTCAGCGAGCGCGAGAAGCTCATCAGCGGCCTGCGCCTGGACATGCACGAAGCGACCGACGAGCGCGAGTTCTTCCGCAGCCATGACGCTTCGAGCATGCCCATCGTTTCCCGCAACTGGGACAACCCTACTGCCGGTGAAACGCGTCGCGACACGCTCTACAGCGGCTTCCTGCGCTATGAGGAGGAACTCGTCAGCCTGCCTGCGACCTGGTATGCCGGCCTCGGCCATGCCGAACGCTTCCCCGACTATTGGGAGCTATTCGTTTCCAATCCCGGCCCGGTGGGCACGCTGCAACCCTTCGACTCGGTGCGGCCGGAGAAGACCACGCAGCTGGACGTCGGCCTGCAATACGCCAAGGGGCCGCTGGAGGCCTGGGTTTCCGCCTATGCCGGCCTGGTCGAGGATTACATTCTGTTCAGCTATGTGCCCGGCGTAATGCCCGGCATGCTCCGCGCCGAGGTCAGCAACATCGACGCTACCATCGCTGGAGCCGAGATGGGCGCCAGCTACCGTTTCACCAGCAACTGGAAGGGTGATGCGAGCCTGGCCTATGCCTGGGGCAAGAACCGCAGCGACGATCGTGCCATGCCGCAGATCCCGCCACTGGAAGGACGTCTGGGCCTGACCTACGAGCGAGACAACTGGAGCACCAGTGGCCTCTGGCGCGTGGTCGCCTCGCAGGGGCGGGTCGCAGAGAACCAGGGCACGGTGGTCGGCAAGGACTTCGACGAGAGCGCCGGCTTCGGCGTGCTGGCGGTCAACGGCGCCTACCGGCTGAACAAGAACTTCAAGCTCAGTGCGGGCGTCGACAACCTGCTGGACAAGGCCTACAGCGAGCATCTCAATCTAGCCGGCAGTGCGGGCTTCGCCGATTACGGCCTTGAGCCCACCAGCCGAGTCAATGAACCGGGCCGCACCTACTGGGCGCGGGTCGACATGAGCTTCTAACGAGACAATGGCGGTAAAGGAGCGAGGGTTCGCCTCGCTCCGGACGTAGGTTGGCGCTGAGGCGCGGGGCGTGCTGGAGCGGCTCGCGGCGCTGGCATCAGGGATGACGCATGGGCAGCGCTCAAGGCGGTTTCAGCGGCTTCGTGCCTCAGCGCCAACCTACGATTAACTTCTTTCCTCGGCCGGATGTCCTTCCGGTTGCTGCAACGCCGGCGCGCCCGGCTGGCGCAGTGAATCGCGCCAATCGCGTACATCGCCGCCGCTTGGGTGCTGGAATACCCGCAGACCGAATTCCGGCAGGATCGCCAGCAGGTGGTCGAAGATGTCCGACTGGATGGCTTCGTACTGCGTCCACGCCACCGTATTGGTGAAGCAGTAGATTTCCAGTGGCAGGCCGTCCGCAGTCGGGCTCAGCTGGCGCACCATCAGCGTCATGTTCTGGTGCACGCCGGGGTGGGCGCGCAGATAGCGCTCGACATAAGCGCGGAACGTCCCAAGATTGGTCACCCTGCGGGTGTTGACCGGGTCCTGCCCACGCTCGGCGAGCTTGGCGTTCCACTCGTCGATCTCCTTGCGCTTGTTGACCAGGTAATCCTCCAGCAGGCTAAAGCGATACAGCCGCTTGCGCTCGTCGGCATCGAGAAAATGCACGCTCTGCTGATCCAGATACAGGCTGCGCTTGATGCGCCGGCCGCCGCTTTCCTGCATGCCGCGCCAGTTCTTGAACGAATCCGAGATAAAGCGCTTGGTCGGGATGCTGGTGATGGTCTTGTCCCAGTTCTGCACCTTGACGGTATGCAGCGCGATATCGATCACGTCGCCGTCGGCATTGAGCTGCGGCATCTCCACCCAGTCGCCGACGCGGATCAGGTCGTTGGAGGTGATCTGTACGCTGGCCACCAGCGAAAGCAGGGTGTCCTGGAAGATCAGCATCAGCACCGCCGCCATTGCACCGAGGCCGGAGAGCAGGATCAGCGGCGAACGGTCGATCAGAGTGGCGATGATGAGGATGGTGGCGATCGCGTAGATGACGATCTTCACCACCTGCAGATAGCCCTTGATCGGGTGCAGGCGGGCGTCCGGTCGGCGTTGGTAGACCACGTTGATGATGTCGAGCACCGCGCCGAGCGCCAGCGCGATGGTCAGCACGATGAAGCCGCCGCAGACGTTCTGCACCACGGTCACCGCGGCTTCCGGCAGGCCCGGTACGGTCGTCACGCCAAGCGACAGCACCAGTGCCGGGACGATGTTCGACAGCCGCTTGATGATGCCGAAATCCTGCAGTTCGCCATCGCGGGTGTGGCGCAGTAAACGGTAAAGGCCACGCACCAGGATGCGCTTGACGATCCAGTTGGACAGCCAGGCGGCGAAGATCAGCGTGGCACTGGCGAGCAGCGTCTGCAGTTCGGGGTGGGCTCTGAGCCAGTCCAGCCAGCCGGCCAGATCGTCAGACATGTGAATCTCCATTGAGAGGTGAGGGCGCGGCCTTGGCAAATTGCCTTGGCCGCGGCGGCTTGTCGGTGTGGCTGGGTCAGCGGATAAATTCGCGGCTGATACTCTTGAACAGTTCGGTGCCGGCGCGTTCCATCCATTCGAAGGCAACCATCTCCCGCGAGACGATCACCGCGCCGGCCTGGCGCATGCGCTCCAGGGCCAGCGCCTTATCGCTGGCCCGCCGCGAGCTGACGCCTTCTTCGACGACGAAGACTTCGTTGCCACGGGCGCGCAGGTCCAGCACCGTCTGCAGCACGCACACGTGAGTTTCGCAGCCGCAGATGACGAACTGCCGGCGTTCGCCACCCGGGCGCTGGAACAGTTCGCCGTCGCCGGCCGCGGAAAAATGCAGCTTCTCGACAATTGCGGTCTCGTCGACGTTCTCACGCAGAGCCGAAATCGTCTGGCCGAGGCCCTTGCTGTACTGCTCGGTCAGCAGCACCGGCACACCGACTCGCTGCGCCACCTGTTGCAGCCAGGCGGTGTGCTCGGCCATGGCTGCATTGTCGAGGATCACCGGAAACAGGCGTTCCTGGATGTCGATGATCAGCAGGGTGGAATCCGTTGCCTTGATACGCATCGCAGTGCTTCCTCGTGGTTCAGGGTTTGTAGGCGCCGATGAAGATGGCCGGGTCGACGCGCGCGTCGTTAAGGCTCACGTTCCAGTGCAAGTGGGGGCCGGTGGCACGCCCGGTCGCGCCGACTTTGCCGAGCACCTGACCCCGCGCCAGTTGCTCGCCGACCTTCACGCCGATCTCGGAAAGATGGCAGAACATACTGATCAGCCCCTGGCCGTGATCGACGAAAACGGTCTTGCCATTGAAGAAGTAGTCACCGGTGAGTATGACCTTGCCGGCCGCCGGTGCCTTGATCGGCGTGCCGCTCTTGGCGGCGAAATCCAGGCCCGAGTGCGGGTTACGTTCCTCGCCGTTGAAGAAGCGGCGCAGGCCGAACGGTGAGGACAGCGGGCCAGCCACCGGGCGGTCGAACAACAGATTGCTTGGCTGGTTGGCGCTGAACTGCCGGTAGGCGCGGGTCTGTTCGTCCAATTCGCGCTCGATGCGCTTGAGGTCGGCCGGGTTCGGATTGACCTGGCGCTGGTTCTTCAGCGTGATGTGCTGTGCTCGATAGTCGCGGCTCTCGACCTGGAAGGTTTGGGGACGGCCATCGATCTCCAGCTGCTGCGCGCCCGGTTTCACCGACAGCGGGATACCAACGATGGCGATCCAGCGCTGGCGATCCTCACGCACCACCAGCGTCTGCTTGCCCTGATAGCGAGCCTGCGGTGCGCTAGCGCCGTCACCTAGCTCGATCACGGCAACGCCGCCGGGCACAGGCTTGTTCAGCAGGCGGGTGATGAATCCCTCGGCATGGGCCGGCAGGGCAATGGCGAGGGCGAATAGCAGGGCGAAGACACGAGGCATGGGTGGGTCCGGTGCAGGAAACGGCCCATCCTCGCGTAAACGCTGGAATAGAGAAAGACCCAGGGATGTCAGAACGTTTCCGGCTAAGCAGCTGCCGCAGGGTCTACAGCAACGGCAGCGTTACTGGCTCCAGATGATTGTCTTCCACGCGCACCTCGAGTTCGCCCTCACCGAGCCGAGCCTTCAGCCGCTGCCCGGGCTGGGTCTGGCTGGCGCTGCGGATCGCCTGGCCGCGCTCGTCGAGCAGAATGCTGTAGCCGCGGCTGAGTGTGGCCAGCGGGCTGACCACATTAAGTGTCTGGGCGAGGCCCTGTAGCTGTTGCCGGCGGCCTTTCAGGTTGGCCTGCATCGCTCGCGGCAGACGCGAGGAGAGGTGTTCGAGTCGCTGCCGCAACAGATTCAGCGAACGCCCCGGGTGTTGCGCGGCCAGGCGTGTTGCCAGGCGGGCCAGACTCTCCCGGCCGCTGCACAGGCGGCGGTCGACGGCGCGCAGCAGGCGCTGCTCGAGGTCGTCGATGCGCTGGGCCTGCTGCTGCAGCCGTTCGCCGGGGTGGCGCAGGCGACGGGTCAGGCCTTCCAGTCGCATGGCGTCACGGTGCAGACGGTCGCGCATGCGCAGCACCAGGCGCTGTTGCAGCCCGCTCAGCCGGTGTTGCAGGTCGGCGCTGCTGGGGGCCAGCAGCTCGGCGGCCGCGGATGGCGTCGGCGCGCGAACATCGGCGACGAAATCGGCGATCGAGACATCGGTTTCGTGGCCCACGGCGCTGACAATCGGCGTGACACAGGCATCCACCGCGCGCGCCACCGCTTCTTCGTTGAAGCACCAGAGGTCCTCCAGCGAACCGCCGCCGCGGGCCAGAATCAGCGCATCGAAGCCCTGGGCATCGGCCAGCTGCAGTGCGCGGACGATCTGTCCGGTGGCTTCGCGACCTTGCACGGCGGTTGGAATCAGCGTCAGCTCGACCTGCGGCGCGCGGCGTTTGAACACCGAGATGATGTCGCGAATGACCGCGCCGGTCGGCGAGCTGACGATGCCGATGCGCCGCGGGTGGGCGGGCAGGGCAGCCTTGCGTTCGGCAGCGAACAGACCTTCGGCGCTGAGCTTTTCCTTGAGTGCCTCGAAGGCTAGGCGCAAAGCGCCGTCACCGGCCGGCTCCAGCGTATCGAGAATCAGCTGGTAATCACCGCGCCCCTCGAACAGCGAGACCTTGCCGCGTACCCGCACCGCCAGGCCGTCGCGCAGCGCCTGGCGTACCCGCGCCGCGTTCTGCCGGAACAACGCGCAACGCACCTGGGCGTTCTTGTCCTTGAGGGTGAAATAGATGTGGCCGGAAGCCGGGCGGGCGAGGTTGGAAATCTCGCCTTCGACCCAGACCTGGGCGAACACGTCCTCCAGCAGCAGCCGCGCGCGGCCGTTGAGCTGGCTGACGGTCAGTACTTCGCGATCGAGATTGAGACGCTGGAAGGGATCTTTGAGCATGGCGACGATGATAAGCCGGGCGCGGCCAGGCGGAAACCGAAACTGCTTCGCGTCCGTCCAGCGGGCCTTGACCGGCCAATGGGTGGCGCTAAGCTGCGCGGCCTTTCTTCATCTCCCGTTCCGAGCCGCCATGAGCCACAGTCAAGCGATCATTGTGCCGCGCATTTCCACGTTTCCAGCGCACGAAGCCAAGGCGCGGATGATTCTGCGCTGGCTGGCCGAGCGGCGCATCGTCGAGGCGCTGCCGACCACCTGCGGTCGCGGCGTTGGCGGCATGGGCTACGCTATCGCTTCCGGCGCGCGCAGTGTCGTGCAGCATCCGGAACGCTTGCCTTTTGGCGAGGCCATCAACGGCCTTGAAGTGGTGACCAAGCGCTGCATCTACACGCCAACACGGGATTTCGCCGAGGAGGCAGGCTGCCCCGAATGCCGTCGCGAGATTGGCGAGGCGTTGTTTGAAAGCCTCGACGAGTGGATGCCTAAGCAGACCGACAATTTTACCTGTCCGGAGTGTGGCTTCGAAGACGACATCAACGGCTTCCTGTTCATTCCGGCGTGCGGCTTTTCCAATCTCGGCTTTATCTTCAATGGCTGGGGCGAGGCCGGCCTTCGCCAGTCGTTTCTCGATGAATTCGCCGAACGCCTGGGCTTCAAGGTGGCGCTGGTGATTGATCGGCCGTGACCGATCGGTCATTTCGGCGATGCCGCGCATTTCGCCGTGCGCGACGCGCCTCACATCCGCATTGAGCGTGAAGGGGTGCGTGGGTATAATGCCGCGCTTCCTTTTTCCCGCCTGGGAGCCCCCGCCATGCTGCGTATCAGCCAAGAAGCCCTGACTTTCGATGATGTTCTCCTGATCCCGGGATATTCCGAGGTTTTGCCGAAGGATGTCAGCCTGAAGACCCGTCTGACCCGCGAAATCGAGCTGAACATTCCGCTGGTTTCCGCGGCCATGGACACCGTCACCGAAGCGCGCCTGGCCATTGCCATGGCTCAGGAAGGCGGCATCGGCATCATCCACAAGAACATGAGCATCGAGCAGCAGGCTGCCGAGGTGCGCAAGGTCAAGCGTCACGAGACCGCCATCGTTCACGATCCGGTCACCGTCACGCCGGAAACCAAGATCAGCGAGCTGCTGCGCAAGGCGCATGAACTGGGCTTCTCCGGCTTTCCGGTAGTGTCCGGCAAGAAGCTGGTCGGCATTGTCACCGGTCGAGATCTGCGCTTCACGCCCAATGCCGGCGACTCGGTCGCGGCGATCATGACGCCCAAGGAAAAGCTGGTCACCGTGCTCGAAGGCACCGCCCTGGAAGAAATCAAGACTGAGCTCTACAAGCACCGCATCGAGAAGATGCTCGTGGTAGACGGCAATTTCCACCTGCGCGGCCTGGTCACCTTCCGCGACATCGAGAAAGCCAAGACCTACCCGCTGGCCTCCAAGGACAGCCAGGGGCGTCTGCGCGTTGGCGCAGCGGTCGGTACCGGCGCCGATACCGGTGATCGCGTCGAAGCACTGGCTGCTGCCGGTGTCGATGTGGTGGTGGTGGACACCGCCCACGGCCATTCCCGTGGCGTGATCGATCGCGTGCGTTGGGTGAAGGAGAACTTCCCGCAGGTGCAGGTGATCGGCGGCAACATCGCCACTGCCGAAGCTGCGCTGGACCTGGTCAAGGCCGGCGCCGATGCGGTCAAGGTCGGTATCGGCCCGGGCTCAATCTGCACCACACGCATCGTCGCCGGTGTCGGCGTGCCGCAGATCTCCGCCATCGCCAACGTATCCGCCGCACTGGAAGGCACCGGCGTGCCGATGATCGCCGACGGTGGTATCCGCTTCTCCGGTGACCTGTCCAAGGCCATCGTTGCAGGCGCCAACGCCGTGATGATGGGCTCGATGTTCGCCGGTACCGAAGAAGCCCCGGGCGAAATCGAGCTGTTCCAGGGCCGTTCCTACAAGGCTTACCGCGGCATGGGCTCGCTGGGTGCCATGTCCCAGGCACAGGGCTCCTCGGATCGTTACTTCCAGGACTCCGCCGCCGGCGCCGAGAAGCTGGTCCCCGAAGGCATCGAAGGCCGCGTACCGTACAAGGGCTCGCTGGCCGCGATCATCCACCAGCTGATGGGCGGTCTGCGTGCATCCATGGGCTATACCGGCAGTGCTACCGTCGACGAGATGCGCAGCAAGCCGCAGTTCGTGCGTATCACCGGTGCCGGCATGGCCGAGTCACACGTGCATGACGTGCAGATCACCAAGGAAGCCCCGAATTACCGAGTGGGTTGATCCGCTCAGCTAGACAGGCGCCGGAAGCTGGCAGCGGGAGCGGGGAGAGATCCTGGCTTCGGCTTCCAGCTTCCGGCTTTCAGCTTCAGGCTCTTTCCGAAGGAAAGCTCATGGCTCACCAAGACATTCACGCCCACCGCATCCTGATCCTCGACTTCGGTTCCCAGTACACCCAGCTGATCGCCCGCCGCGTGCGCGAGATCGGCGTGTATTGCGAGCTGCATCCGTGGGACATGAGCGAGGACGACATCCGTGCCTTCGCGCCACGCGGCATCATTCTCGCCGGCGGCCCGGAGTCGGTTCACGAGGCGGGCAGCCCGCGCGCGCCGCAGGCCGTGTTCGATCTCGGTGTGCCGCTGTTCGGCATCTGCTACGGCATGCAGACCATGTCCGAGCAGCTGGGTGGGAAGGTGCAGGGCTCCGACGTTCGCGAGTTCGGCTATGCCCGCGTCGATCTGGTCGGCAAGTCGAAGCTGTTCGACGGCATCGAAGACCACATGGATGACGACGGTGTGTTCGGCCTCGACGTGTGGATGAGCCACGGCGACAAGGTGACCACGCTGCCGGAAGGTTTCCATATTCTCGCCAGCACGCCGAGCTGCCCGATCGCAGCCATGGGTGACGACGACCGCCGTTACTACGGCGTGCAGTTCCATCCGGAAGTGACCCACACCCGCCAGGGCGGCCGCATCCTTTCCCGTTTCATTCTCGACATCTGTGGCTGCGAAGCGCTGTGGACGCCGTCCAACATCGTCGAAGACGCCATCGCCCAGGTGCGCGCTCAGGTCGGTGATGCCAACGTGCTGCTCGGCCTTTCCGGCGGTGTCGATTCGTCGGTGGTTGCGGCGCTGCTGCACAAGGCGATCGGCGACCAGCTGACCTGCGTGTTCGTCGACAACGGCCTGCTGCGCCTGCATGAGGGTGACCAGGTGATGGCCATGTTCGCCGAGAACATGGGCGTCAAGGTGATTCGCGCCGACGCCGAGGCACAGTTCCTCGGCAACCTCGAGGGCGAGGCCGATCCAGAGAAGAAGCGCAAGATCATCGGTCGTACCTTTATCGACGTGTTCGATGCAGAAGCCAGCAAGCTGGACAACATCCAGTTCCTCGCCCAGGGCACCATCTACCCCGACGTGATCGAGTCGGCCGGCGCCAAGAGCGGCAAGGCCCATGTGATCAAGTCGCACCACAACGTCGGCGGCCTGCCGGAGGAAATGAACCTCAAGCTGGTCGAGCCGCTGCGTGAACTGTTCAAGGACGAGGTGCGCAAGATCGGTCTCGAGCTCGGCCTGCCCTACGACATGGTCTACCGTCACCCGTTCCCGGGCCCGGGTCTGGGTGTGCGCATCCTCGGCGAAGTGAAGAAGGAATATGCCGACCTACTGCGTCGCGCGGATCACATCTTCATCGAAGAGCTGCGCAACTTCGACTGGTACCACAAGACCAGCCAGGCCTTCGTGGTGTTTCAGCCGGTGAAATCGGTCGGTGTGGTCGGCGATGGCCGCCGCTACGCCTGGGTCGTCGCGCTGCGAGCGGTGGAAACCATCGACTTCATGACCGCACGTTGGGCGCACCTGCCTTATGAGTTGCTGGAAAAGGTGTCCAACCGCATCATCAACGAAATCGAAGGCATCTCCCGCGTGACCTACGATGTGTCGAGCAAGCCGCCGGCCACCATCGAGTGGGAGTGATATCAGGTCCTTCGGGGATTATCGGTACCTATCGATAAGATGCTGTAACGTGTTGATTTATAATAAAATACGTCGCGGCACCTATCGGTAGCTATCGCCAGGCAGCGGGATGGTTTGGCGGTACTGGTAACGGTAAGAACCGATGCCCGGATTCGGACCCTCCCGTTTACTATCGAGACCAAACCGGTCTTTGACGGTAAATCTCTCCTCCGGAAAGCTTGCGCCATACGGCTTTCCCGGCATCAGCAGGTCTCCTGAGCCTGGACGGTAAAAGCCGTCCTGAACAGGAGGAAAACCTCAATGCTGACCGACACCGCACTGCGCAAACTAAAGCCCAAAGCCAAGCCCTACAAGGCTTCCGATCGCGACGGGATGTACGTAACGGTATCGCCCGGCGGTACCGTCACCTTTCGCTACGATTACCGTCTCAATGGACGCCGGGAAACGCTGACCATCGGACGGTATGGGCCAGCGGGGATTTCATTGGCCATGGCGCGCGAAAAGCTGCTGGATGCCAAGCGAATGGTTGTCCAGGGTATATCACCCTCCTTGGAAAAACAGCGAGCCAAGCGGCGACTGACCGCTGCCAAGTCGTTTGGTGAGATGCTGAAGAGATGGCTGACTGATGCGCGTATGGCCGACAGCACGCGATCCATGCGTAAGAGCATCATTGATCGCGACATCCTGCCGGTCTTCGAGAACCGTCTCCTGACCGAAATCACTGCAGACGATCTCCGCATGCTCTGCGCCAAGGTGAAGGGGCGTGGTGCGCCGGCAACGGCCGTCCACATTCGCGACATCGTGAAGCAGGTCTTTGCGTTTGCAATCCTGCACGGTGAGAAGGTGGAGAATCCGGCCGACGGTGTTAAGGCAGCATCGATCGCCACCTTCGTGCCGAAAGACCGAGCGCTGACCCCGACCGAGATTCGCCTGGCTTTTCACCAGTTGGAGTCGATTGCGGCGTACCCCACCATTCGATTGGCCTTGCGCCTGGTACTGCTGACCTTGGTGCGTAAAAGCGAGCTGATCGAAGCTACTTGGAATGAGGTGGATTTTGAGAACGCCACGTGGACGATCTCCAAGCAGCGTATGAAGGGACGCAATCCTCACGTGGTCCACCTGTCGCGCCAGGCTCTGGACATCTTCGTGGCATTGCACACGTGTGCTGCAGGCTCGAGGTTCGTGCTGCCCTCGCGCTATGACATCCACCGCTGCATGTCGCACGCCACCTTGAACCGGATCACCCAACTTATCGCATCGCGTGCCAAGGAAGCGGGGCTGCCGTTGGAGCCGTTCACTGTTCACGACCTGCGCAGGACTGGCTCCACGCTCCTCAACGAAGTGGGCTTCAATGGTGACTGGATCGAGAAGTGCTTGGCGCATGAGGACGGGCGTTCCTCGCGCTCGGTCTACAACAAGGCCGAATACGCTGAGCAACGCCGCCACATGCTGCAAGAGTGGGCCGATATGGTTGATGCCTGGGTCGATGGTCGGACTCATGTACCGAAGCTGCTGCCGGACAATGTGACCGTGCCGGTGTTGAGTGCCGCCGTTTAAAGGAATGGACAGGTTGTCACTTGACAACCTGTCGAGTCATGGGAATACTGGAGATCATTAATGGCCCGTCCCGCACATCCGAAGAAAGAGGTCGAAGAAGCGCTCAAGCATGCCGAAGGGCAGGGGTGGCGCATCGAAGTTGGCGGCAGCCACGCCTGGGGACGGATCTACTGTCCCTACAACGACGAGGAGTGTCGTTGCGGCGAGTTCTGCATCACCAGCGTGTGGAGCACGCCAAAGAGCCCTGGTAACCACGCACGCGCCTTGCGACGCGTCGTGGATAACTGCACCGCGCACCGTAAGCCGCAAGAGGCTGCCGACGGCGCAGAGGAGTAGCACGATGGAATACACCTTCACTCTGAAATACCAGCTCGCCGATGATGACCGGAACCCGGATGTGCTGGTCGAACGCCTTGGCGAAGCTGGTTGCGACGATGCCCTGGTTGGTATCGGTCAGCCGGGGCGGCTGGCGCTGGAGTTCATTCGCGAGGCGGAGAATGCAGATGCGGCTGTGCGCAGTGCACTGGCCGATGTGCGCAGTGCAGTGCCCTCGGCCAGGCTGATCGAGGTCGCCCCGGATCTGGTCGGCCTGACCGACGTGGCCGAAATGGTCGGGGTATCGCGACAGAACATGCGCAAACTGATGCTGGCCAACCCGGGCAGCTTCCCGGCACCTGTGCACGAGGGCAGTGCGTCGATCTGGCACCTGGCGGATGTGCTGACCTGGTTGCAGGCCAGGGGCAGCTATTCGCTAGCCAGAGATGTACTGGAAGTGGCGCGAGTGGCCTTGCAGGTCAATCTGGCCAAGGAAAGTCGGCGTCTACCGCGTTCGACTTCTGAGGAACTGGGGGCTCTGGTCGGCTAAGGCAATCATAGGCCTCATGCTTGATCCGAACCCGCCCGAACCGGGCGGGTTTTCCGTAGGCGGACATCCGGGCCGCTGATCTCTCTGCGAGGCGCCTGCTTGCGCTCCTCAATCCATGCTTCGACCTCGGCCAAGTCCCACACTACGCAACGTGGTGTCAGGTTAAAGCGTCGAGGGAACTCGCCACGACGCTCCATCTCGTAGATGGTCGTCTCAGATAGCGGGATGATCTGCCTCAGCTCTTGTCGCCGAATGGTGCGCCGGAAGGGCAGGGGGCTCCGCTTCGGAAACTGCGGCAGTGCCTCGTAGGCTTCCGTGTCAGGCATCGGAAGAGACTGGCCGGTCTCGGAGATTGACGCTCCGGGCGTAGGCGATAGATGTTCCATCTCGGACTCCATGAGTCTGGTTGGATGGGGCATCGTGCGGTTCAGTGCCTTATCGGGACAACCCGCTGCGGCGTACAGGGGCAGACTTTGGTGCGATTATTGGTTGCTAGATAGCTTTCAGTGATGTTATTTCATCGCTGAAGTTGTGGCAGTTCTCCAGTTAATTTGATCCTGCCCCTTATCCCAGCAGCTCAGCCGGCTGCACGAGAGTGCAGCCGGAGGGGATCATACTGTAGATGTCGATTTTGGTGCCTTCTTTCGTGATGCTGAAGAAGTCAGCGACGACAGGCACTCAAACAGACGTTCCGCATACACAAACCCCATACGTCTGACGGCACTCTGATCGAAGTACAGCAGCCAGGCCGCGAGTAACGCCATCGAAATAAGCAGCGTCAAGCCAGCGGCGAGCCCCGGGTCTGCAAAATGCACGGGGTAAAAATGGGGAGGCGTGATCTGCAGAACCTTTGCAATCAGCAATCCGTAGAGGATTCCCAGGAGGCTCGACAGGATGCCTACAGGCTTCATCGCCAGCATATTGCGGTGGAATCCGTAGGCAATATTCTCTTTCAGTAGGAGTTGCTTATTGGTACGCGTGAGTTCGCGAAGTCGCTTGGTTGCTCCGATGTAGATGTCGTCCGCTTTGTCAAGGGTTCGCTGATTCTTCTTCTGCCGTTGGTATGTCAATACCCAGTTTAGTTGTGATCGCAGAGTGGTACCTATGCTTGCTGACGCTATCGAGAAAATTGTCGCGATGCCGCAGGGCTATGGTTGTAGGCATGCCGCCCCATTTCTTGACTAAAAGCTCTTCAAGCTTTTTACCGCGCCCACGTGCCACGCTCGCAAGCGCGTAAATGGCGCCGCAGCCGCCAAGTAAACCGATAACGCCTGTGAGCACAGGATGCTTTGCTCCGTATACGCATAGCAAAGGGACGAGCAATGGCAACGCCACAAGAAGACCCGGAACCACTCGAGCCTTGCGCTCGTAGGGGTCTTTAACTAGTTCGAAAATTGTTGTCATGGGAGGTCAGGCCTGGGCTGTCAAAGCATCGATGTAGGGTTGGATTTCATCGCGATTGCTCAGCGTGATCTGTTGCGCGAGAGGGTCTGCGGCTTCCTTGGTATGCAAGCCCAAACGCCTTAGCGTGTAGTACAGAAAAGCTTGACGGCAGGGAAGCTTGACCTGCCCTTCTTCCATGCCGTAATCCAGTTCCAGTACTCGTTTTTTAGCTGCAGGCAAATCGGGATGCGGTGCAAGCACTAGCGTCAGAACGGTGTGCCAATGAGCATCCTGGCTGGAGTCCACATGACTCGGCTCGAACCCTTCGATGTGCAAAATTCGAGCGAGAACAAAATCGCTGAAGCGCTGACGCTTGTGGCAATACGCTCGCACGTGCCAGCGAAAACCATCATTGCCGAGAGCGTGCGGCGAAAGCAGTCGGATTGACTCTTCTAGAGACGTCATGGACTGGTAGCTCACTCGAATAGCTTCCTGCTGCCGAATAGCCCGGACCACTGCTTCTACGGTCTCTTCATTGATCGAGCGCCAGGGGGATGGAGCCCAATCTGTTTCGGGGGCTGAGCCAATAAAGCTGGCTCTCGGTTCGACAACGCCCATCTTGGTTGCCAGCAGTTCCGTTAGATAGCGTTGAGCCGAGCTTCGTTGGTAAAGCGGTTGAAAGTGTGAGGTGGCGGTGTAGGTCTTGGAGCGACGGTCATAGGTCAGATTGTTCGGCGCTAGCTCTATGTACTTGGCAATGTCCAGCGATGCCTGAGGAACCGATATGGCGAAATGCTCGGTGAGATCCGTTCGATTGATGCGTCGCTCCCAGCGCAGACGAAAATCGATGAATTGCAATCTGCTCTCCAGACCCCAGCTCAAGCTCTTGGGCTCAGAGAGTTCGACATTAGTATTCGAGGCTTTCTTCATAGTAACCATCTAAAAAGTAGACGGATATAAAAAATATCCGTACATTAAGTGTACGTGACTGCTGCTTTGGTCGTCTACCTGGAGACCCCAGATGCCTACAACCATCACATTCTTTCCTGTAGACAACGGGGATATGGCCCTCATCAAGTTTGGCGATGTGGACGCAACCACCCTGCTGATCGACATAAACATTCGGCAGGACGCTGACGACCCGGATGGGGTGGCACGCGATGTTGCTAAGGATCTTCGCGATCGTTTGAAGCGGGATGAGAACGGAAGGCCTTATGTCGATGCATTCTTGCTGAGCCACCCGGATCACGATCATTGCAGGGGTCTGACGCGGCATTTCTATCTGGGACCGCTGGACAAGTACCCGGATGACAAAAAGGACGATAAGGACAAGAAAATCGTGATCCGCGAGATGTGGTCGTCCCCCATCGTGTTTCGACGCGCCAGCAAGACGCACACCCTGAGTGACGATGCCAAGGCATTCAGCACGGAGGCGCGTAGGCGGGTGCAGATTAATCGCGATAAGAATTTCGCTGCCGGGAGCGGTGATCGTATTCAGATCATGGGCGAAGACATCGAAGGAAAAACTGACGATCTCACTCCGATTGTGCGGAGAGTGGACACGAGCTTCTCGACGATCAATGGCAAGAGTTCTGCGTACTTCTCCGCGTTTCTTCTGGCGCCCCTGGGTGCCCAGGATAACGAGGAAGAGGAGCAGAGCCTGATCAAAAACCAGTCAAGCGTGATCCTAAACATCACATTGGCCGCTGATGCAAATACGCCAGATGGCGCGAAGTTTCTTACTGGTGGCGATGCTGAAGTGTTCATCTGGAACCGCCAATGGCAGCGCCACAAGGCTGAAGCCGATGTGCTTGAGTACGACATCATGCAGGCGCCGCATCATTGCTCTTGGCATTCGCTGTCCGAAGACAGCTGGTCTACCCATCGCGAAAAGGCCAAACTCGACCCTGACGCTCGTAAGGCGCTTTCGCAGACTCGTGACGGTGCTGTCATCGTTGCTAGTTGTAAGCCCATTGCAGACGACGACAGTGATCCTCCCTGCATTCGTGCAAAGCGTGAGTACGCCGCAATCGTGGGTGAAGCAAAAGGCGAGTTTTACTGCACGGGCGAATACCCGAGCGAAAAATCTGCTGAACCTCTCGTGTTTACCGTCACTACTCAGGGTGTACAGCCCCCCTCGAAGAAAGAAGCTGGATCGAAGGCTGCAGCCGTGATCACCTCTGCGCGTACCCCCATGCCGCACGGCGCATCGTGATGGACAGGATTGCGGATGCACTGCATCAGCTTCAGCGGCATCGAGGCTTGGTCCGCGTTGGGGAGCCAAGGGTAAGCTGTGAATTAACGCAGATCGAAGTCGATGTTTCTGTTGAGCTACCGAGCCGGTCTCGGCGCTATGGCGTTTCCGAAACCGGCGTACGTTCGGTCGAGACATGCATTCTGGTCTTCGACAATGACTGGCCTCTATCCGCGCCCAAGCCTCTCTTGCGTACGGACTTTCCGCTCAACTTGCCGCACATCAATCCCCATCGCGAAGGCGAGTTGGTCTCACCTTGCCTGTTCGAGGGGGCATTGGACGAGCTACTGCATCGGTTTGGTCTGGACGCGATTATCGATCAATTAATCGATTGGCTGCACAAGGCTGCAGCTGGGGCGTTGCTGGATCTTGAGCAGGGGTGGGAGCCGACGCGTCGAGACAGTTGTCCTTCGACCATTGCATTCAGCGCCGAGAAGGTCGCGTCCGCTGCTCCCGCTGACGGCTCGATTTTGATAGTACCCGTTAGCTATGTGACGATTGATGATGGCCTATACGCCATCATCAATACCGAACTGACCGCCCAAGTCGATCCTGTGTTCTGCCAGGACGCTCACAACGACAAGCTGGGTAAATGGGGAAACGGCCATACCGCGGCCTTCATCGCACGCGCTCCAATAACCGACGGCCTTCATGTGATCGACCGTTATCAACCGGAGACGGTTTTCGATCTCGCGACGTTGCTTGATCGAGCTGCGGAGCTCGGCATTGATCGCGACGCTTTGGCCAGAAGTCTGGATGGTTTTTACGGACACTCGATCCTGGATGTGCAACAGGACTCGCGCGGCTGGGTGCATGGTTTGTACGCGGTTGTGATTCTGACTGTGCAAAGGCCTGCATCGCTTGTGGGCTCACCAGGGCGAAGTATTGAGGTACTGCCCTATGTGGTGCGCTATGAGCTCAACGCTCAATCGCTCCTAGAGCGAAGCGCCACGGTTCACCCAGCCTTTCATGCGCATGCATTGTCCCCCGAACTGTTGGCAAGGACGTCCGGCATTCCAGCGGCGACCATATCTCAGCCGCTGGTCATGCTCGGCTGCGGAAGTGTAGGGTCGAAAATCGCGATGCATCTGGGGCGAGCCGGTTTCGGTTCAATGGCTTTCGTCGACAACGAATCCATGTCGCCTCACAACGCAGCACGGCATGCCCTCATTGAGCGGGCATCAGTGCTGGTCCCACCTCGAAAGGCTGCTCTGATGAAGACGGCCTTTGAGGAGCTGTCTCATCTTCAATCGCGCGCGTTCGACGCCGACGCAGTGAGCCTCCTAGTCGATCCAGTACAGTTCTCGACAACTGTTCCGCAGGATGCAGCGCTTATCGTGGACGCAACAGCTTCACTTAAGGTGCTAGCCGCAGAAACACAGTCGACAGCGCTGGATCAATCACCTGCGCGGCTCGTACGGATCGCGATGTACGGTCGGGGCCGCTGTGTTGCAGTTTTGCTCGAAGGACTTCGCCGCGCCGGTCGGGTTGATGACCTCACGGCATTCTTGTTCGAGTGCTGCCGATTTGTGCCGGAACTGCGTGCATCGATTGCCGGTGATACTTCTGAGCCGACGCGTATTTTTGTGGGCGACAACTGCCGCTCACTGACCATGCCAATGTCTGATGCCGTCGTTTCGCGGTCTGCTTCACTGGCTGGGCTGCAACTGGAACGCTGGCTCATTGACGGGCTTCCGAAGGAAGCGACTCTTTGCGCTGGGATCTCGGATGCTGAAGGCCTCGGCATAGCATGGACTCGCACCAGCCTTGGTCCTACCACTGTGCTCGATGTGGCGGACGATGGTGGTTGGAGCATTCGGATTCTGCACCCGGTCGCGCAAGCGATCCATGCTGATGCGCTGCGCTGGGGTGCGTTGGAAACAGGCGGTGCCATAGTCGGCCGCATCTCGTTTGAAAATCGAACCATCATCATTGCGGGGCTTGTTGACGCACCGCCAGACAGCGTTCGAGCGGCCGCACGCTTCGTTTTGGGCACCGATGGGCTTGTTCAAGATTTGCGTACTGCAAATTCGGCCTCTTTGGGATATCTCGCCTTTATCGGCACTTGGCACAGCCACCCGAAAGGCGGCGCTCATTCGGGTATAGACCGACATACGTTGCGCGGCATCGCTGAGGATGCTGGTGGTCTTCCTGCTGTGTCGTTGGTATGGACTCCGACAGGGCTCACATGTGCGGTGGATCGCTGGTAGGTGGAGAACCACCGGCACTTCGTTGGTATTAGGCAAGAGGGATGTATGGCTGACTACTTTGAGATCGATTTTCTTGGCGTCGAAACAGCGAAGAGCGGGGATGCAATCACGCTGCGCTACTCGGTAAATGGCACCGAAGGCATACACGTGGTTGACGGTGGGTATCTGGATACCGGTGATCAGATCGTTGAGCACCTGAAAACCTACTATGGCACAACGGTTATCGATCACGTGATCCTCACGCATCCGGATCGTGATCACGCCAATGGGCTTCGAAAAGTCTTGGAGCAATGTACGGTCAAGAATCTCTGGATCAATAGGCCGTGGATATATGCAGAGCAGTTGATAGATCGATTCGAGACCTATGAATCAGTGGAAGCGCTGAGGCGGAAATTACGTTCTGTCTACGATGCCACTGCAGCTCTTGAGGACATTGCGCTTGAGAAGGGAATCCCGATTCATGCTCCGCTTCAGGGGCAGAGCATCGGCCCCTTCACGGTGATGGCACCGACGCTAGGTCGCTACATGGACTTAATCGTGGATTCCACGAAGACACCTGAAGCTGTTGAAGAAGGTGCCATGGATAGTGCTCTGAGCAGCATTTTTCGGGCAGTTAAGGCTGCGACTTCCTACATCAAATCCTTGTGGGGCGACGAGTATTTTCCGTCTGCGCCAACTAGTCGTGAAAACGAAATGAGTGTAGTGCAGTCAGCTGTCCTGAATGGTCATCGCGTCATGCTTACTGGCGACGCCGGGCGTGAGGCGCTGCAAGAGGTGATTGACTACGCACCTTTTGCAGGACTTACGTTGCCCGGCATTCGGTATTTCCAGGTGCCGCATCATGGCGGGCGACACAATGTTTCGACTGAGATTCTGGATCAGTTGGTTGGCCCAAGGTTGGACAGCATGCCAGACAAACATACCTGGAATGCCATATGCAGCTCTGCCAAGGCGGATGAGGATCATCCACGGAAGTCGGTGATTCGCGCTGTACTGCACCGGGGTGGGCATTGGGCAGCAACCGAAAGCCAGAACATACGCATCGGGGCAGGCATTACCCGTGATGGATGGGTATCAATTCCCCAAGCAGCGTATCCCGAAGAGCAAGAAAGTTGAGTCTAGTAGAGGCGCGGCCCTGCTTTTCAGGCTCCAGGGCATGGGCAGTCTATGGCCCATTTATCAGTAGTAGGTCCGAGGCTCAATGAAACCACGGTCTTTCATTCGCGCTCTTGGTGACTGCTGGGACATCATAAGTACCATCTGGTCTCGGTACGAAACCCGCACCCTGACTGAGCGCGAACTGCTGCATATCGTACGCCCGTTCACTATCGGTACCGACCAGCCTGAGCAGGTTGCAGTCAAGCGCATGGTCGATATCGGCATCCTTTCGGAGTTCTCCCGCGGTGGGCAGGGCTATTCGCTGAACCTGCAAATCGTGCCCTTTGTGCAGTTTTTGCTTGATGAGCAGAGTCTGGGCTTGATCGAGGAGATCAGCGCTAACGCCAACAGGCTCGAGGGGCACCTTGAAGAGCTGGCTGCGGCCATGCTCAGCGGTCGGCGCACGGGTTTTTTCGCCAAGTCCCAGGAGATGCAGTCGCGCTTTCAGACGTTGCGTCGCATGGTCGAAGCTAATACGCGTGCTATCTACGCGCTGGTGGACAAGGCCAAGCGCTCGGATCAGAGCCAGCCGCTGGCCGAGCGTTATGAACAGGTGATCAAGGCCTGGGACGAGTACGTAACGCCGGCACTGCAGATGAAGAGCATGGGTGGGCCGTTCGATCTTTCGCTCATGCGCATCAAGCGCACTCTGCAGGAGTGGCAGCAGGACCCGGCGCTTCACCTGCTGAGCATGGATGATGCCCGCTACGAAATCGACAGCATCCTGTTTCGCATGCTCGATTTTCGCGAGAGCCTCAATCATTCGATCGAGAACATGGCGAGCCATCTGGCGCCGCTGGTGCGCCAGGCGCAAATTAATGCGCGCATTGCCCAGGGAGCGGCGCTGGGCCTTCAGGACCTTGGCCACCACAGCAGCCAATTGGCGCGCAGCGACACTCTGGCCCTGCCGCCGCGCAAGCGACGCGTCCATAAGCCTGACCAGGATTCGCTGCAGGCCTGGTGGGCGCAGCTCAAGGAGCTACAGTCGATTGCCCCCGACGCGATCCTCGTGCGCGTCCCCTCGGCCGCAGCGCTCGAAGCCCGCGAGCGGCGGGAGATGTCCCCGCAGATGCTCGTGTGGCTGAAGAGTCAGCAGCCTGTCGAGGATGTCGTCGCGAAGCTGATGGCTCAGTACCCCAAGGCCCGGCCTGACTCGGTGTTGCGCGTGCTGACCCGCTTGACGATGGAAGATAAGACTGCGCCTTTCATCCAACGCCACGACGACATGCAGCACTACCGATTCGAGGAACTCGAAATCCGCATGAACCGGCGCTCATACAATGCCGAACCGGCCCCGCGGCGATTGGCCCCGATCGCCTTCTACAGCCATTACGAACCCTTGCCTATCCGAGAACCCTCCGATGGATGATCTGCCTCAGGACGAGTCTGCCGAGGATCTCGAGCTGTCGCTCGAAGATCGAGTGCGCGATGCCAGACACTATGCCCAGCGCCTCGAGCGAGAGCTCCGCCTGTTCTCCCGGATTGTCGAAGCGCTCGAGGCGGGGCGCTTTATCAGCAGCACCGACCGAATTAAGGAATATCGCGAGCTGTCGCGCTTTCAGGACACCTACGAGGTGTTGTTGCGCATGATGGGGCATGAGCTGCGACATCACACCACAGGGTTTTACTATCTGCAGCCGCGCGAGATGAGCCAGGCCCAACTGCCCCAGCGCGAGCGCATGGCAGCAGCGGCGATCTTCTCCCTGATCGAGCACCTGTGCGACAAGGGATTGCCGATTGAATCGATGATCACCCATGAAGAACCCATCCTCATCGACGACCTGGGAGCGATGTTCAGCCAGTGCCACGACCGGCTCACCCGTCTCGGACTGGGCAGTGTGGAGTCATTCATCGACAACGGCATTCGCCGGCTGGTCGACGTCGGGGTGATGAATGAACGCCGTCTCTCCCAAGACAAGGTCGCCTACACCTTGGGCCTGCCGGCCTACTTCTACCTCGACATCTGCCGGAACCTGGCTGAACAGCATCAGCAACAGCTTGAGGCCCAAGAGCGCGGGGAAGACTATTCCTACAGTGACCGCTCGGTGAACGAGCTGGCAGACGACTTTCTGAATACCCAGCCCGACGAAGACGACGAGACCCCGGAGTAACGATGCGCAGCAAAGCACTTAAGACCCGCTGGGGCGTGCGCCATTACGCCATGGTCAACTCCGGCAACCACATCATGTCGGTCTTTCCCATGGACGGGCCGCTGAGCATCTGCGGACACAACAACTTGGGTAAGACCCAGGCGCTGCAAAGCATGCAGTTTATCTTCTTCACCCACCTTGCACACATGCACTTCGGCGCCCACCAGGCCAACACCAGCCGCGCGTTCTTCTTTCCCAGCGACCACAGCTACTTACTGATGGAGGTGCTGACCCCCGACGGCGTGTTCATCGTTGGTGCTCACGGCAAGGGTCCTACCGCTGGCAACGAATATGAACTGTTCGTGGCTAAAGGTGAGCTGGACATGGGTGATTTCGTTGACCCGATCAACCGCATACGCCCCTATAAGGAGCTGTTCCGGCACTGGTACGAACGGGGCATCGAGGTGCGCAACCTGACCCGCGAACAGATGCGCCAAATGCTCTACGGAGAGAGCGGGCGGGTCAAAGGCGGTGACTGGGATGTGACCATAGTGCCTCTGGCGAACGCCAACGAAAGGCGCTACCAGGTGTTCCGCCAAATCTATCGCAACCTGCTCACTCAGCAGCTACTCAAGAGCCGCGAGATCAAGGAGCTCATCCTCAACGTCTTCAGTGAAAAGCTGAGCAATGCCAATTTGAATTTCCTCGAGGTCCGCGAGCGCGCGTTCCAGCGCTTTCGTCTTGCCGAGCGGGAAGTCGAGCGACTTGCGTACCGTCGTGAGGACATCCTCGCCCTCGGCAAGGAATACGACGAATACACCGAACTTTCGCAAGAAGGCGGCTGGTTGGCGCGCGAGCTGAGGGTAAACCTGACCCTGGCGGTGGAGCGGGCACCGCTATGCATCGAGGAGCTCAACGCGCTTCACAAGGAAGAAATCGAAAAGCGCGCCAAGCTCAACGAACAGCTTAATAGCCGCATGCAAGAACGCGATCGAGCGGTCGAGCAGCGCATCACCTTGGCCGGCCGGCTGACCCGCCTCGACGAGTTATGTGAGCGCAATGCGATGACCTGCCGCGAGACGGTCGAGAAATCGATTCGCACACTGGCAGCCCAGCACGCCACGCTCAGCGATCAGTTGCGCCAGGCTGACATCTACGATGTGGCAACCGTCAGTAGCAGACTGCGCCACACTGAAAATGAAATTCGCAAGCTCAACAAGCGACTGGAGCAGGTCCGCAATGGCGACGGACTGTTGGATACCCAAGGCTTTGTCGATGCGGAAAAGGCCGAGCTGTCGCGGCTGCTTCGCGGCGACATGTTTAGCCTTGAGGCCGCAGCGCTGACCGAAATCCACCCGGGCAGTTTTAACAGTTGGGTGCGCACCCAGCTCATGTCGAAGGAAGGGCTACTCAATTTACAGGGTTTCGAGTTAGACCTGACCGATCTGCTTCCAATGGATTTTCATAGCGATGATCCGGCACAGCTACAGCAGTCAATCGCCATGTACCAAGAGGACTTGGCTAAGCTTCAGGGGCAACTCGAGGTTGCCCAAAACCAGACACTCAAGCGTACCGAATTGGAGTCGCTGGCAAAGCAGATGAGCAACCAGCAGGGCTACCTGCAGGAACTGACCGAGCTCGCGACCTTGGAAGCCACCGAGACCGATGATCGCCAGGTGCTCGAGGGTGTAATGATGTGTCTCGCCCAGATCGACGAGTGGCTGCAAGGGCACCAGGAGCGGATCGAGGGGGCCACCCGGACCATCAGTGTTATCGAGCAGAAGCTCAACGATGCCCTCGAGCAGGCCCGCCAGCTCAAGGTCGTGCAGCAACACCGCCAGATCCAGAACAGTTCCTTCATTTTCGCTGAAGGGCCGAACGAGGACTTCGAACGCGATCTCACCGAGTACAACTTCGGTGACGCACTGAATCGGCTGGAGTGGATCAGCAACGCGCTCGACCGCATAGCCCTGACCATGAAGAGCTACCAGCACTCGATCGTTGGCGACCTACCTGATCTTGCCCGACACGCGAATCTGAGCGATCTAGTGCAGCATGCACGCGAGCGTTTGGAAACGCTGCCGCAGATGCGTGAGATGCTCAAGCGCTACCATCAGGAGGGCATTGCCCAGCTCTCGGGGGCTCTGCGCGATCTTTCCGAGAACTACGTGACGCTGGAACACGAGATTTCGCTATTCAACCGCCGGATCAATGCGCGAAAAGTCTCGAACCTTCGTGGCTTCAGGTTAGATCTGAAGAGGAACGAACCGATACTTGAAGCCATCAATACCCTGTCCTCACACATCGCCCAGGCTGACGAAAACGAGACCGACCTGTTCGGCCAGCAAGGCGGGGGCGCATCCCAGGCGAGGCTGGTGCGCGCTATGGATCGGCTGTCTCGTCTGGTTGAAGATGGTCGTGACGGTACCCTCGAGCTCGGCGACCTATTCGACATCGGATTCACCGTGGAAGAGGTCAACGGCAAGGTCGTTGTCTGCAACACACTCGACGAGCTGGCCTCTAATGGCTCGACCATGACGCTCAAACCGTTGTTGTATTTCTCTCTGATTCGCCACCTGACCGACCGTGGTGCTCGGGTCGAACCGTTCCTGCCGTTCTACTTGGATGAGATTGCTTCGGTTGATCCGAACAATCAGCGCACAATCTTGGCATTCAGCGAGAACCTTGGTTTCACCCCTGTGTTTGCATCTGTCGACCCGACTACCACGGTGCGCTATTGCATCAATATCAGTGAGTGTATCAACGCCGACAATCGTATCTATGTGACCCAGGCGGACTGGCAGCACTTCGATCATCACGAAGACGTCAAGCCGGTGCAGGCTCCGCAGCGAAGCGAGAGAGACGAGAAGTCCGAGGTAGACGTCGAGCAATTCAGTGATAGCTTGCAGGTGGCGACCGCGAAGGCTGACACGGTAGCTCAGTCATGAGTCGGCCGAGAGAGCTGGAAATACTACAGCGGTTGCGCAAAGGGCCTGTCCCTGTGCGCAGTTGGCCGAAGGCACTTGAGGCTGTGCTCGATCAGCTCAGAGTCTCCGGCATCGTCACGGTGGGCCGTGTGCCCGGGCGAATATCGCCGCATGTGATTGTGCAGCATGCCGATTCTCTAGGGCAGCGTATTGCCCGGTTGCAGCCGCCCAAGGATTTGGAAAGCTGTTCGGTGCGCGGCTTGAACATTATCCACGGCGGCTCGAGCAAGCGCGGGGGGCGACTGCCCTCGCTCATGATCAGTTGTAGCGCTGGCGAGGCCGTCAGCTGGGAGGATGCACAGGGTAATATCCTGCAGTGGGAATCGCCTTCACCGGCGTTTCTGAAGTTGCTATGGCACGACGAGCGCAGACCCGACGCGACCCCCAAGCCAACCGGCCATGTGGTGCTAGTGGAAAACCGTGACACCCTGCTGCATCTGCCGACACGGCTGCCGGCAGTATTGAGCGGCGCGCTGGTGGCTCATTACGAAGGTTGGCTATCTGATCGGCTGCTGGCGCTGTTGGTGTCTTGGGAGGGCGCGAAGATCTGGCTGCTGCCTGACCTTGATCCAGTTGGCCTAGCCAATGCCCGGCGCATAGCCGAAGCCTTGCCCTGTGCGGGTATGCTGGTACCACTTCTGAGTCCCGAAATAGTCGATCAGTATGGAGACGAAACCATCTGGCGGGAGAGCTTTGCCCTGGTCCCGCCGCTGCTTCCTTGGCTAGAGCAGCAGGACCCACCCCTGCGGGATCTGTTCGCCCTGCTCAAATGCAAGGGTAGAGGTGTTGAGCAGGAGTATTGCCTGGCAGTGCCCTCGACCGTACTTCAACCCATAGAACTAAGAAGGGGCTGATCGCCCGACTTAGCCAGTCGCAGGTGGCCAATCCGATTAGTCCGGTGCGATTCGATGAGCTGCTTCAGCGGCTCCGAGGAGAGCCGCTGAAGCTTTATTTAGTTTTCTTCGAGGTTGTTAGCATAGATGTCACCCATTGCCTCGTACTTTTCTTTGATGAGATCAATGGGCGGATTTTTTGCCACAAGGTGCTTCTTGTTGAACAACGCCGGGAAAAATTCTCTGGCTAAGTCTGGTGGCACTATGGCGGTCGAAAACCACAAGTGATTCCAAGCTATAAACTCTCTTTCTGTTTCAATAGCAAAAACTGGTGAGGGCTGGAGCTTGCGGAGTTTTCGCGCCTGCTCCCTGCCGTCAATTGGGCGAGGTACGCGAACCTCATTGCCTTTCTTGTCCCAGCCTATCCAGTAGCTGTAATGGCCAACTCCGCCACCAGGCAGGACAGTCAGTTGAACGTAAGCTTTGTTGCGGAGCGGCAAGCGCATTTGGCAAATCCGCTGCATCAGGCGCATTGTGCTTTTTTGAAGGCGATCTTTTGCGGGCTCGTTCTTCAAAGTTTCGAGCAGATGGTTCCAGTTTTGGTAACCCAAGTGCTTTGCTTTGAGCTCCAGCTGACGGCAGCGGGAAAGGTCGTCGGGCACGCTGTCCAGCTCCATGGCTCGAACCGCGTTAGCTACACATTCGAAATCGAACATCACAAATTTCCTCGACAAAATGCAGCCATTAAAGCTTTCGCTTTGCTGAGCATGCTGCTTGCCGGGCGGGCCACAAGGGGAAAAATATGGGCTTCGATTTGAGCTGGTTTTCCTCGAGGCAGCAAGGCGGATACCAGAACCAGACCCGATCCTAGCAGCGGCCCTATAACGGATCAATATCTTCGTGCTGCTTGTGCTTATTAGAATATCAATGGGAGATAGTTCATCTTTCGCCGATGAGTTTTGTCACTTCATTCTTTTTGAATTGAAGTTGCAAATTCGTGTGTTCGCTATGCGCTAGTGTGCCCCGGCGTTCCGCCGTCGGGCTCGCGGGCTACGCCCCGTGCTTCGTGCCGAATCCCGGCCATTCGGCTTTAATCCCTGACACCTCCGGCCCTTGCGGGCCTGCGCGCTCCGCTTGCCGATCCGTGGCATGGGTGGAGTGGGGGCGGTCTTGCTGTTCCCTTCACCGTATCACGGCGTTCTCGCCGTCAAGGGCTGCGCGTGCCTTGCACGCTGGCGTCCTGGCGGTCGTCGTTGACCCCTGACAGCTGCGCTGCGCCGTGCTGGCGCCGGTTCCGGGCAATTCCGCCCGAGCAACCGGAGCACGACCATGTCGCAACTTTCCTTTTCCTCGTTCGATTCCATGCTGCTGGTGCGTGACGCAAAAGGGCGCTACCTACCGGCATCAGTGGAACAGATCCTGAGCGTGGCGCGCCAGGCGATTGATCAGAAGTACCAGCGTGGGGCGCTGTTTGACGCACCGGACGTGGTCAAAGATTACCTGAGTACCAAGCTGGTTGGTTTCGAGCACGAGGTGTTCGCGGCGCTGTTCCTGGACAGCAAACATCGGTTGCTTGAGTACGTTGAGTTGTTCCGCGGCACCATCGATCAGGCTTCGGTGTATCCGCGCGAAGTGGTGAAGGAGGCGTTGCGGATTAACGCTGCGGCGGTGATCTTCTCGCATAACCATCCGAGCGGAAATCCAGAGCCAAGCCAGGCGGACAAGGTGCTGACCCAGCGCCTCAAGGAGGCGCTGGCGCTGGTGGATGTACGCACGCTGGATCACATCATAGTGGGCGGCGAGGCAACGGTTTCGTTCGCAGAGCAGGGCTTGCTCTAGCCGCAGGGGGCTTCGGCCCCCTTTTTTGCTGCGCCGTCGAATGCGGGCGGCATGGAGTCCACTTGTTTTTCATCCGCTACCCGTTCCACAGCGGAATCGGCGGCCTTATCCGGCATACGCTCTTTTGGCTTTTTTTGACTACGTCGTGCTTGGCCGCGCTGCCGCTTAGCTTGCTGCTTCGCGTGCAGCGCCTGGTTCGCCGTCACCACGCCAACCGCCTGACCATTCAGGTCCATGCGTGGCGCATTCTCCGTCATGCATGCCCAGTAGCGACTTCCTCGGCACCAGATAGCGATGCCTTGTTTGAGCTGTTCCTTGGTTATTCCGAGCAGATCCAGGTGTTGCTCAGCATCTTGGAGAATCCCTTCCTTTAGGGGTACCTTGGGGGCCGGACTGACCGGGAAAGCCAATGGAAAACGCTTCTGCAACCGCCAGATCGCTTCCACCGCAGGATCTTGCTCGCGAGGCTCTGTCTTCCGAGAAGGCTTCTGCATACGCTGCTGCGTAGCATCAGCCTTTTCCTGCACCTTTTCAGCTCGTAGGCGGTCTCGTAGCTCTGCTAGTAGTTCAAAACCCATCGTTCAGTTCGCAGCTTCATCGTTGATTCGTGGTAATAGGGTATCCCATGCAAACGTTTTACACAGCCTGCTTAAGAGTGCGTGAGCGCGGCATCTGACCCGCCTGGCTACTGATCGTTGTGGCTGCGACATCCGGCCGCCGTGCCTGGGCGGATATGTGTATTGCCTGCAGCTGGTACGACTCTGGACGTTGTTGATTGCGTCCGTGAGAACGTTTGGGGTAGCTGCGTGCCCTTAATGCCTCTTCCTGCTTCGCAGGGGGCTTCGGCCATCTTTGTGTTGCGCCCTCAAGGCGGTCGGCACACATCACTTGTCGCGGAGGCGTTGGCGAAGTCGTTTTACGTAGGTGCTGTCCGCAAGCTCATCCGGCCCCAAGTCCAACGCGCAATTCGCCAACGAGGCGAGCGCGCCATCGCTGAGCCGAAAATCTTCGGGCAGAGGTCCGCCGCTCTGTGTGCTGTTTTCCTCAATGGCAGCAAACAATGCCTTGGAGAAGTCGGTTCGCGAAGGCCGCGTTCCTGTAGACGCGGCGCGGGTCAGCGGATCGGTCGCCTCCAGAGTGGCGCTATTTGCGTCCGCTGCGAGGGCTCGGACAAGCTGATCCGGCGAGGGCCAGTATTTCAGGTCGAACTGGCCGCAGAGGGCGTCCAGGCGGTCTTTCACATAGGCATTGAACAGTGAGTGGTTCCCGGCCGCCGCCTCGATCACATCGCAAACGTGATAGTGGGTGCGGCTGCTGAAACCAGAGGTTTCATGCAGCCAGGTACGCTGCTCCAGCAGCTGCGCTAACTCCGCGGCCTTTCGCCCAATTTGACGGTTGGTCTCGATGAGTTCGTCTCGCCGGTCGCGGGACTCGGCGATCTTTTCCGGGCTCCAAAAGGCTGCGGTACTCAGCAAAAGGCCCAGCAATACCCTGAGGGCCGGCGGACGCGAGTGCAGCTTCTCGTACAGCTCGCCGTAGGCTGATTTCAGTTCGAGGCCGCGAGTGAGCAGTCGATCGATAATGGCGTTCTCGCTACGCAGAAGGCTGCGCTCGGTGTTGTAGCGCTTTCCGCCGATCAGGATGTTTTCGCAGGCTTGCTGCGGGGTCATGGTCTGCGCTGTAGGCATGTGTCATCCCTTATGTTGAAGTCGCTTCAGCCTATTTGACCTTGTTGGGTGTGTCGGTACCCCAAACCACATTGCTTGACCGGCTCTCAGGTACTTCAGCTGTTTGGGCACCCCCGCCTATGGCCGGGCGCGCTGTCGTGCTGTGCATCGAGCCTCGCTGCGCAAGTCTCGCCCTTTGGGCTTCCATCGTTCCCTCGCTGTGCTCGGCTGATGCCTTCGACCCGGCTGCTCCGGGCCTGCGCGCTGCGCTTGCGAAGGCCGTTGCCCATGCTGCGGCCATTGCCTGTCGATCCGTCTTTCCCTGACTTCATCACCTTGTCGCGACTGTAGCGCGCGGCCTCGCGCCTTCAAGGCGCGCCGGGCCGTGTCCTCGGCTGCGCCTGTGGGCCGCACCCTCCCGGCGCTTGCTTCCTTGACGGCACCCGTCCGCGTGCTCCTGACCGTCGCGGGCGATGAACTCAGGAAAGACGGTGGCAACGAGGCCAGCCCAGGTGTTCGTGCCGACCCCACCGGAAGAGCCGAAAGCGGGCTCCGAATCTAGGAATCCGGTGGGGGTTGAACAGCAAACCTTGTCAGGAGAACGACCATGCAACTTGCTTCCAACTTCTCGTACCGCTCCCCGGTGCTGCGCTCGGAATCCCCCTTGTCGGATGAGCAGATTCGCAATGTGGCCCCGTCCATCTTCGCCGAGGCTCCGCACGAAAGCCGCTCCGAGCGCTACAGCTACATCCCGACCGCGACCCTGTTGCAGGAGCTGCGCGGCGAGGGCTTCGAGCCCTTCATGGTGTGTCAGACCCGGGTGCGCCGGGACGACCGGCGCGAATTCACCAAGCACATGATCCGCCTGCGTCATGCCAGCCAGATTGATGCCCGAGGCGAGGCCAATGAAATCATCCTGCTGAATTCGCACGACGGCACCAGCAGCTACCAGATGCTGGCCGGCATGTTCCGTTTCGTCTGCCAGAACGGCCTAGTCTGCGGCGACACCGTAGCGGACGCGCGCGTGCCGCATAAAGGCGACGTGGCCGCCCAGGTGATCGAGGGCGCTTACCAAGTACTGCA
Organism: Stutzerimonas stutzeri; assembly: GCF_000935215.1. Lineage (GTDB taxonomy): Bacteria > Pseudomonadota > Gammaproteobacteria > Pseudomonadales > Pseudomonadaceae > Stutzerimonas. The sequence goes on along the minus strand of NZ_JXXD01000231.1, from coordinate 49,431 downwards.
CGGTTTCGAGCAGGCGCAGGTGTCGCGCGAGGCCATGCGCGCTGTCACCCTGGATGGCGGCGAGGCCGAAGTCTTCGCCCGTGCCGCGCTGGCTCTCAAGTATGACGATCACGCCAAGCCGGCGCCGATCACCGAACGGCAGGTGCTGGCCCCGCGCCGTCTCGACGACAACCGAGCCGACCTCTGGAGCGTGTTCAACCGAACCCAGGAAAACCTCATTCGTGGCGGTCTGGTCGGGCGCAGCAATAGCGGACGCCGTCAGCGTACCCGCCCCGTGCAGGGCATCGACCAGGACCTACGCCTGAACCGTGCCCTGTGGCTTCTGGCCGATGGCCTGCGCCAGTTGAAAGCCTGAAGCCCACCCGGAGGGGCCGTCGGGCGGTCGGCCCCTCATATATTTCGAACGTTGTCGTAACCGTGCGTGGTGTTCCGCCACGGAGAGTTGAATCGAGACCTCGGATCAGCCGACTGCTACCGAAGACGCTATTGGTCCAAGTTTTGAGCGATGTGCCCGACGAGCTTCAGGGGCTCGCGACTGTTCATCACGGTAAACATGAGGTCGCGTTTGCTGCGGGGGAGAGCTTGGGAGCAACGCTTGGCAGTGGCCTTTACTGCCGCATTCGTGCCGTGGAGCTTGGCGGTAAGAAGAAGTGCGATGGTCGCATCAGTCAGGGTCACGAGCGTCTCGTTTTAAAGGATGGTACAGCCATATTTTATGGCAGTTTCGTTAGTAGCGAAAAGAACTTGGATTGCCGAACTCGGCGATAATCATGGGTGTTTCGTGGCGGCGTATACCAATGTGCTTGGCATGGGGACTGGCTTTCTGTGTTGACAATGCCAGCGAAAGAAAGAATTGGCCGCCGCAGCGGGCGGCCCAGAGCAATCAGCCGTGCGCCGCACTCGCCCCAAGTGCGCGGCGATACAGCACGACCATCTCGTCGAGCAGTTCCTGAGCTGCATAGCTCAGTAAGTGAGCACGCAGATCGAGGGTTGGGACACGCTCCGCGATGGTCAGTCTGGGCGCAATAGGCCGTAGTACGAGCTGTAGCTGCTGCCAGAATCCTTCGCAGACTTGAGGCTCACAGAGCACCAATGGGTGCCCGGCGAGTTCCTCCAGCGGAATCTCGCGGTGGGCGAGCAATTGGTGGCGTGCTGGCAGGGCAACGACAAGCGGGTCATGCCATACGGGCACGGCCAGCAGCCCGTCAGCCTGGTATGTGGTTTGCGACAGACCGACATCGAACAAATCGTCCGCCAGGCCTCTGGCCTGCATCGCAGACGGCACTTCACGCAGGAAGATTTCGATGTCGGGGTCTTCCTCGCGGCACAGCGCGAGCAGCGACGCCAGCCGCGATTGCGGGACGCCGTCGGACAGGGCAATACGTAGCTGACCTCGGTAACCCGAAGCGGCGCCTTTCACGCTCGCTTTGGCCTGTTCTACGACCGCAATGACACGCCGGGCTTCCTGCAACAGGACCGTGCCGGCCCAGGTGAGACGCGTTCGGCGCGTTGTGCGTTCGAACAGCTGCACACCCAAGCGGTACTCCAAGTCCTTGATGGTCCGCGACAAGGGCGATTGCTCCATATGCAAACGTTCGGCAGCCCGTGCGAAATGCAGCTCCTCGGCGACGGCCACGAAACAGCGAAGATGACGAAGCTCCAACTTGCACCTCCGGCTAGGTCAATGGTTGGTTTCAGGTTGGACTGTGCGCGGCCAGGCTCGCTGACGACGAAGGTTGAGAACCTGAAGCAGTGCGCCGAGTGAGGCGATCAAGCCGGCACAGGCGGCCAGCGTCCAGGTGGGCATCTGTAGCAGCAGGACGAAGCCTCCGGCGGCCGCACCTATGGCGCTGCCCAGGTATAGCGCCGATTCGTTGAGAGCGATGGCAAGGTTGCCATCGCCGTGTGCCTGCCTGGCCTGTATCAGTTCGTTGTTCTGCGGTACCTGCAGGGCCCAGCCTACGGCGCCCCATGCCATGATCGGCAGCATGACCAGCCACGTGCCGAGCGTGGCCGCAACCGGTAAGAGAAACAAGGAGGCCGAGAGGATGACCATAATGGCGAAGACCAGCACGGGCCCCCTGACTCGATCGACAACCGGGCCCACCAGAAAGCTGCCGAGTACGCCGCCGATGCCCCAGATCCAGAGATAAGGCGTTACCGAGCGGACTGCACCGAGTTCCGGGTCGGCGAGCAGTGGAGCGATAAAGGTATACATGCCCAGACTGGCAACGGCAGCTAGTAGGGAAATAAGAAGTATGGTCATCACGTGCCCATCGGCAAGGATCCTGAGCTTTTGTCCCAGGGAGCTGGTGGGCGCCGCTTGCAGCCTCGGCAACATCAATGCCAGGCCCGCAAAAGCTAACAACCCCAGCAAGGTGACGAGCCAAAGTGCAGCTTGCCAGCCGAAGCTGTCTGCAGTTATCAAACCCACTGGAACTCCCAGCACAACGCCGCTCGCCATGCCTCCCATGATGATGGCGATCGACTTTCCGCGCCGCTCGGGCGATGAGAGCGCTGCTGAGGCGCCGATGCCCATGGCGAGGTAGACGCCGGCGCCTATTCCGGCCACGGCCCGCCAGATCACCAGTTCGGCAAAGCCTGCTGCGAGGGCGCTGGCCGCGTTTGCCAGAACGAACAATCCAAGGGCGAACAGCAAACCGGTGCGTTGATGATCGGGTGGGGTCAGCGCAACGAATATCGGCGAGCCAAGGCCATAGGCGAGGGTAAAGGCGGTCACCAGCTGCGCAGCCACAGCGACCGAAACGGAAAAGGAGGCCTCAATTAGGGGAATCAGGCCTGCTGTGACATAGGAGGCCATGCCCAGCGCAAATGCACCGAGTGCGATCAGGTAGATGGGAAGTTGCTTGTTGGGATACGGGGTATTCATAGTATCGCCGCTCCAGGAAGGAGGCTGGACGCGGTCGCTGGACCGCGTCGCGCTGAGTTAAAGATCGAGGCTGACATCCTGTTCGGTCAGCCAGGTGTTCAGGCCAACCGCCAGCTCCATGCCCATTCGGTCGTACATGGGCGAGGTGTCGCCAACGGGTCTCTTCAGGGTGGGCTTGACCTGCGATGCATCGAGAAGGGCTCGCACAGGTGCGTCCTTGTCGGCCATGATCTGGGTGAGTGAGGTGCGAAGCGCCTGCTCGTAAGCAGGATCCTGCGTCGAGGGGTAGGGGCTCTTGACCCGATCGCTGATCGATTTGGGTAACAGGTCACGAGTCGCCGCACGCAAGATGCTCTTTTCGCGCCCGTCGAAGGTCTTCATTTCCCAAGGAATGTTGAATGCGTACTCGACAAGCCTGTGGTCACAGAAGGGCACCCTGACCTCAAGACCGACGGCCATGCTCATCCGGTCCTTGCGATCAAGCAATGTCTGGACGAAGCGGGTCAGGTTGACGTAGCTCATCTGGCGCATGCGCCGATCCGTCTGCTCCTCCGACGGCAGTACTGGGGCTTCGCTGAGCGCCTGACTGTAGCTGTCCTCTACGAACCCGGGCAGGTCTAGCTGATGTAGCAGCGCCGGGTCGAAGAGGGTCTTGCCGTCGAAGTATTTGCCAGTCACAGACACCAGCCAGGGAAAGGTCTGGGCCTGGATCGCCGCGGGGAAGCGCTTGGCAACTTCCACGATGTCGGCAATCGGTGCGATGTCGCCGTCCATCGAGTAGATCGACTCGAACACAACCACCTTCGGTTGACCAATTGGATAGCGAGACAGTATCTGGGCCAGGTGTTCCACGTCATTATGGCGAAACACCTGCCGTTCATTCGGTGTTGCTCGGATGCCGTTGACAATCGATGCGTGATTCAGCGCATCGCTGATCACTACACAATCGGGGATTTGCCTCAGCAGGCATTGGACGGTGGCGTCGTTCGAGCCAAAGCCGGTCGGGAAAACCAGTGCCGCTTCTTTATCGTGCCAGTCGGCAAGGCTCGCCTCGAGTCGCTCATAAAGCTCGTAGGAGCCACCGATGTTACGCGAACCGCCTGAGCCTGCGCCGTACGTTTCCAATGCTAGGTGCATCTGCTCGCGTACGGTCGGGTGCTGCGACACTCCTAGGTAGTCGTTGCTGCACCACACAACGACCGGATCCGGCTGCTCGCCGTTCAGCTTGGCGAACGGATACTGGCCGCAGATGTAACTGAGAGCGGTAAAGGTGCGGTACTGGTTGGAGGACTTCAATAACTCCAGTTGCTCACGAAGCAATGATTGGTACATCCGAATATCTCCTGAACGATCAAGCCGCTCGATGCCGGCCAGCTTTCTGGAAAGGGGCATTGGCGGGGAGGAGTTATTCTTAATCCGGCTTCGATGGGGTTACAATTTGACCTCTTATACTATTACTGGAGAGTAACCGGATGAGCGCGCCTCGCAGCCTTGAGCGAAACCGGGCGGAGCTGGCCAACTTTCTGCGAAGCCGCCGTGAACGTATTTCTCCCCAGGAAGTTGGCCTGCCGGCGGGTGAGCGTCGCCGCACACCGGGCCTGCGACGTGAGGAGGTAGCGGCGCTGGCTGGGGTCGGTTTGTCCTGGTACACCTGGTTGGAGCAGGGCCGCGAAATTGGCGTTTCGGCATCATTCCTTGAAAGGCTGTCCAAAACCTTAAAGCTGGATGCGACTGAGCGGCGCCACTTGTTCCTCCTCGCTCACCAACGTCTTCCACCGGAGCCGGGCAAGACTTGGTGTGTCGTGCCGCCGCTCGTACATAGGTTGATGGCCGACCTCCCAATGCGTCCGGCGTACGTCCTCAATCTTCGCTGGGATGTGCTGGCTTGGAACGCGGCCGCAGATAAGGTCTTCGCTTTCTCGAGCGTTCCGACAGAGCGGCGCAACTTCCTTTGGCTGTTGTTCACCGCACCTTCGATGCGCGCATTGCTCGACCCTTGGGAGGATCAGGCCTTGCAAATCCTGTCGAGTTTTCGCCGTGATTTCGTCAGGGCAGCCCAAGACCCCGACATGGGAGCATTGGTTAAGGATTTGGAGAAGATCGACACCGATTTCAGGACCTGGTGGCGTCAGCACGACATCCACGGTCCTTGCCAGGGTGTACGGCACTTGCGAATCCCGGACATTGGGCTGGTAGTGTTCGACCATACGTCTCTTACGATCGATGTCGACCGCGATCTACGTCTGGTTTATTACGCGGCGAGGGAAGGGCAAGCCGCAAGCCGGCTATTTGAACAATGGCTGACCGACGAGGTCGGCGTCACCAGCATGGGGAATGAGCCGCTCACCAATGACCGTGGCCCGCGAGCGCCCGAGGTGCCAGGAGACCTGTCCGCGCTATCTGCGGCGTCTTCCTCTGCTGGTGAGATGGTGCTCTCGCTTCAGTCCCCAAGCGCATTGAGATAGCCAATCAGGGCGCGCGGAATCTCCTGTAGCCAGATCCGCTCCAGGCTTTCGTTCGTCTCAGGAGCCGAATGGAACATCCCGGATGGTATGGATAACAGAACCGCACTATAGGCGCGCAAATCTTCGGCACTTGCGTCGGGCAACCTCATGTGGAGAACCTTTTCGTAGATGGAACGCACTGCGGCGCGAAGCGCTGGCGAATGAAGCTGCCGATCGCCTAGGGTCGGGCTGAGCAGCAACTGGATATCCCGGTGACGAGCAATGTATTCAAGAAAGGGAACGATGAGCCGTTCCACCATCTGCGCTGTAGAAAGGCGCTTCCAGACGTGATCGTCGATCTGCTCCAGTCGCTTGGTGATGGTACACAGCGCGTCGGTGTGACGCTGATTGAGGGCGGCGAGGACGCTGTGCTTGTCGGGGAAGAAGTGATAGAGCGAGCCAATGGAGGTGCCCGACTCCTTGGCGAGACGATGCATCGTCAGGCCCGCTTCGCCATCGCGCTGCAACACCTTCGCGCAGGCATCCAGAATGGCGGCGACACGCTCGTGTCCACGGTCCTGCTGTGGCTTGCGGGGCGTCCGGCCTGCTTTCACAGATGGACGCGTGGTGGGCGCTAGTTCTGGGGTCATGGCCTGAATGCTAGCGGAACGCAGCGAAGAGTGCAGTAATACTAGACAGATAATTCTAGTTAAGTAACATGCGCAGCTTCATCCCAGATCGACTCGCATGGCCCAGCCCCAGTATTTGAAGCCCAATCCGAATTGGGAGCCTCACGAGCGACCATCTATGCCGGGTTCGCCGTCGACGCCATTGCACAGCAATCCGGTCAGGCTCGCCTATGCGCTCGTCGCGATGCTGGTTGGCATCACCGGCGGCCTGGGCAATGCGTTGTTTAGCGCCAATCTCGCCGCCATCCAGGGGGAGCTGGGGCTGACGCCCGAGCAGGGCGCCTGGCTGCCCGCCGCCTACCTGATGGTCAACGTTTCCACTAATCTCCTGCTGATCAAGTTTCGGCAGCAATACGGATTGCGCCGTTTCGCGGAGATCGGCCTGACGATCTACGCGCTCGTGACCGTTACTCATATCTTCGTCGAAGGCTTCGGCATGGCCGTATTCGTTCGGGCGGTCAGCGGTTTCGCCGGTGCCACGGTCAGCACCTTGGCCGTGCTCTACATGCTGCAGGCGTTTCGCAAGGCCGACATGCCCAAGGGGCTGATCATCGGCATCGGCATATCCCAACTGGCGACGCCGCTGGCCTGGCTGCTGTCCCCGGCCTTGCTGGATCTGGGGGAGTGGCATCGCCTGTACGTATTCGAGGCGGGCCTCGCCCTGTGCTCGTTGGCGGCGGTGGTGGTGCTCAAGCTGCCGCCGGGCGAACACATCAAGGCATTCGAACCGCTGGATTTTCTCACGTTCCTCCTCATCGCTCCGGCGCTGGCGCTGTTCGCCGCCGTGCTGGCCCAGGGGCGGGTGCAGTGGTGGTTCGAGCAGCCCCGGATCGCCTATGCGCTGATCGCCGGGCTGGTGCTGATGATCGCCGCCCTGACGATCGAGCATCATCGGAAAAATCCTCTGGTGCAGACGCGCTGGCTGGGTATGGCCGACACCCTGCGTTTCGCCATCGGCGCGATCGCCCTGCGCTTCGTCCTGACAGAGCAGAACTACGGCGCGGTCGGGTTGCTGCAGACGCTCGGCATGGGGGCTGATCAGTTGCGGGGGCTCTATACCGTGATGCTGATCGGACTGGTGCTCGGCATCGTCGTCAGTGCGCTGACCTTCGGCCCCAGAACCATCGTCGCGCAGATCGTCCTGTCCATCGTACTGATCGCGACGGGCAGCTTTCTGGATACCGATGCGACCAACCTGACCCGCCCCCACGATATGTTTCTCAGCCAGGGCATGCTGTCCTTCGCCGGCGGCCTGTTCATGGGGCCGCTGATGTTGACGGGGGTCATGAAGGCGCTGAAGAACGGGCCGAATTATCTGGTGAGCTTCGCCGTGCTGTTCTCGATCACCCAGAGCCTCGGCGGTCTCGCCGGCCCGGCGGTATTCGGCACCTTCCAGGTGGTGCGTGAGAAGGCCCATTCCAGTTATCTGACCGAACAGATCAACCCGGCCGACCCGATCGTGGCGCAGCGCCTGCAACTGCAGGGGCAACTCTATGCGCCGCTGATTAGCGATCCACTGCTGAGGCAGGCGCAGGGTTCCGCGCAGTTGAGCCAGGTGGTGCGCCGCGAAGCCAACGTGCTGGCCTTCAATGATGTGTTTCGCCTGATCGGGCTGGTGGCCATCAGCGTACTGAGCTGGTCGCTCTTCCACATTCTGCGCGCGGCCCGGCAAAAGAAGCGCGAGAGCCTGGCCAGCGTGACTCCCCCTACCGATATCCAAGATACCTGAGCCATGACCGACAAAAAGAAGCCCCGCGAAGATCTGCCCGCTGCCCCGGTCGTCGAGGAATCCGCCGCGCCGGCCGATGCCGGGCCGGTCGAGAGCGAGCCGCCGAAGACGATCAGGCCCAGGGCCCGCACCGTGGTTCTGATGCTGGGCGTCGCCCTGGTCGGGATTCTCGCAATACTCTACGCCTGGCGGCTGCCGCCGTTTACCAGCGGCATCGTCACCACGGAAAACGCCTATGTCCGGGGCCAGATCACCGTGCTGGCACCGCAGGTCAACGGCTATGTCTCTGAAGTCCTGGTCGAGGATTTCCAAGCGGTGGAGCAGGGACAGGCGCTGATCCGGATCGACGACCGCATCTATCGTCAGAAGGTGGCGCAGGCAAGGGCGGAGCTGGCCGCGCGCCAATTCGAACTGGATAACGTGGTGCAGGCGCTGGCCTCCGATCAGGCGACGCTGGCTTCCCGACGCGCCGAAATCGGCGCGGCGAAAGCTGAGTTTGACCGTGCGCGGGCCGATGAACTGCGCGTCAACGAGCTGTCCGAGCGGGGCTCAGTTTCGGTTCGCGAGCGCGACCAGATTCGCGCCACCGCGCGCTCGGCCGCCGCCAATGTGAAGCGCTCGGAAGCCGCGATCCAGATCGCCGAGGAAAGCCTCAAGGCCACCGGCGTCTCCAAGGGCGGGCTCCAGGCCCAGGTCGCGTTGGCCGAAGCGTCCCTGCGCCTGGCCGAAATCGATCTCGCCAACACCCTGATCAAGGCACCGAGAGGCGGCCAGGTCAGCCAGGTCACGGTGCGCCTCGGACAGTACGTCTCGGCGGGTTCGCAACTGCTCTATCTGGTGCCGCGGCAACTCTGGATCATCGCCAACTACAAGGAAACCCAGATCCACCACATGCGCGTCGGCCAGCCGGTCACCTTCGATATCGATGCGCTGGACGGCGCCACGCTCACCGGACGGGTCGAGCGGCTGGCGCCTGCCACCGGTTCAGAGTTCAGCGTGCTGGCGCCCGACAACGCCACCGGCAACTTCACCAAGGTGGTTCAGCGGCTGCCGGTGCGCATCGCCATCAATGCCGAGCAGCCGCTGGCCGAGCGCCTGCGTCCGGGCCTCTCGGTGGTCGTCCATGTCGATACCAGCGCCGATGACGAGGAGGGCGTGCAATGACGCGGCCCGACAGGGTCAGCCGGGCGTTGTCCCCCCTGCTGCTGGCCATGGCCCTGACCGCTTGCGCGCCGGCTCGGCAGGCGATACCGCTGGCGGCGCAGGTCGAGGTGCCGGATGCCTGGCGCGACGGCACGGCAGCCAGGTCGGCCATCCAACTGCGCTGGTGGCAGGGTTTCGCCGATCCGCAACTGAACCGCCTGATCGAAACCGCACTGGCCTCGAACACCGACATCCTCACGGCGATGTCCCGGATCGACGAGGCGCGCGAGCAGGTTCGGCTGGCGCGCTCGTCCCTGCTGCCCAGGGTCGATGCCGTGATCGGCGGGCAGCGCGTCCGTGATCTCGGCACGACGGGAATCCAGCACACCACGGCCTTTCAGCCGGAGTTGCAGGTATCCTACGAGGTGGATGTCTGGGGCCGTCTGGGCAAGCTGCGGGAAGCGGCCGAGCTGGGTTACCAGGCCAGCGAAGCGGATCACGATGCGGTGCGCCTCGCGGTGGTCAGCACCCTGGCCAGGGCCTACATCTCACTGCTATCGCTGGACTACCAGTTGCAGGTGACCCGCCAGACCGCCGAATCCCGCCAGGAGGCCCTGCGCATCGCCGGCGACCGGGCGAGCCTCGGCTACACCTCGCAACTGGAGCTGACCCAGGCGCAGTCCGAATACGAGGCCGCCGCACAACTGATTCCCGAACTGGAACAGGCGATCCGCCAGCAGGAGAATGCCATCCGTCTGCTGACCGGCACGCTGCCCGGTGCGGTCACGCGCGGCAGCCACTTCGACACCATCGCCCTCCCAGCAGTGCCCGCGGCTCTGCCGTCGGAGCTGTTGCGGCGCCGGCCCGACATCCGTCAGGCCGAACTGCTGCTGGCCGCGAGCGATCTCAGCCTCGACGCCGAGCGTGATCGTTTTCTGCCGCAGGTTCAGCTTTCCGCGAACATCGGCCAGTTGTTTGTCAACGCGCTGGACTACGATCCAGAGCGGGTCTGGGGACTGGGCGGCAGCGTACTGGCGCCTTTGTTCAATGGCCGACGGCTGGAAGCGGGGGTTGCGATCGCTACCGCTCAGCGCGATCAGGCCGCTTACCGTTATCGAGCCTCTGCGCTGAATGCCTTCAGCGAAGTAGAGAGCGCCCTTTCCGGCATCCAGCAGTTCGCCGCGCAGGCAGAGCGCGTCGAGGCGCGGCGCGAGATTCTGGCGCGGTCGCTGGAAATCGCCCGCGACCGCTACCGCGGTGGCTACTCCTCCTACCTCGAAGAACTCGACGCCCAGCGCAACCTGTTCAACACCGAACTGGCGGTGATCCAGATCGAAGAAAACCGCATCGGCAACCTGATCAACCTCTACCAGGCGCTGGGGGGGGGCTGGCAGGCGGATGCGATCCACGCGAGCGAGGAGCACCCCGTTCCTTTGAAACATATTAAGAGGGATCATTGATGAAATACCGCACCCAACTCCGGCCAGGCCTGCTGGTCATGCTGCTGGTCGCTTGTGCCGCGGCGGAAGCCGATACGCTGTCGATCAAGGCGGAAAACGACATCATCTCCTCGGGAAGCGATGGTCATTACAGCAACGGGCTGGAAGTAATCTGGGGCTTCGAGCCCGAACAGGATCACTGGAGCCGTAGTCTCGCAGATCTCCTGCCGGGCTGGTCGGGCAGTGCGGTGGACAATGTCGCCTATCGCTTTGGCCATCAGATCTATACCCCTGAGGAAATCGAAAACAATGGACTGATCGAGGACGATCGTCCGTATGCGGGACTGATGTTCGCCGGGGTGTCGATGTTCTCCGACACCCCGCACGAGGGCTGGCGTTCGGCCGAGGAATTGCACCTTGACGTCGGCATCGTCGGCCCGGCTGCGGGCGGCAAGCGATTGCAGCGCGCCGTGCACAAGGCCACCGGCAGCGACGAGCCCAACGGCTGGGAACATCAATTGGAGAACGAGCCCTTCGTCAATCTGGCCTATCAGCACCGCTGGTGGCTGCAGAAGCGCATGGGCGGGCTGGAGCTGGAATACGGCCCCAGCCTGGGCTTCTCGCTCGGCAATCTGTACACCTACGCATCGACAGGCCTGGGGGCGCGGCTCGGGCAGAACCTGCAGCGTAGCTTCAGCATTCCTTCGGTCACTCCTGGGCAAAGCGGCAACCAGTTCTTCCACGCGGGCAGCGGGTTCGGTTGGTACGGCTTCGCCAATCTCGAGGGACGCTACATGGCGCAGAACATGCTCCTCGACGGCAACACCTTCGAGGACAGCCATTCGGTGGATCGCCGCGAATGGGTCGGCGACGCCACGCTCGGCGGCGTGCTGACCTGGAGCCGCTGGCAACTGGCGTTCGCCAGCGTCTGGCGCACCCGCGAGTTCGACGGACAACAGGAGCACGACCAGTTCGGCTCGATCACGCTCTCGACCTGGTTGTAATGCTGACGAGGGGCTCTGCGCGGCCCAAGCAAACCATCTCAACAGGAAGAAACTGGAAATGGATGAATTGAATGTAATGATTTCCATACTGCTGGTGGCGTTCCTGACGATGACTGTCGGGTTCGCCGCGCGCGAGAGGAACTGGGGGGTTGCATTGATCGGACTGGGCGTCGTCGGTGTGTTTTCGGTGCTGGGATACAAGATGTACATCACTTTCGGCGGTGCGTGACAGGCTCCGTATTCTTGGCGGCCGAAAAAGCCATGCATGGCGCCGGTACTGCGAGTGCCGGTGGCCGCTTCCTTTTTCGCATTCGAGTTCCTCAGTTTGAATCGTCAACCAGCTCCGCTCCGCGGACAGTTATATGGCTCCATCCTCCGGCGGGGAGCGTTCCTCGTGCTTCTGCTGCTGATGCTGAGCGGTTGCGCCGGGGTCAAGGTGTCCGCCCTCGAAACCAGGGACTACATCTCCCTGCGCCGCGGGGATGTGCTGAGCACAGGGCAACTCAGCTCTTCGGTGGGGACCGCGCTGCAGGTGGTCGGCATCGGCCAGGACGAATGCAAGGCAGCCGCTGCCGTCTGCCTTCGAACGCTGGGCGAGTCGAAAGCGCTGGGCGACGAGCAACGGCTGTCGGTATTGGCCGAACTCTGGCTGCAGGAAGCGTTGCGGCTGGATCGATCGGCGCAGACCGATGCGCAGACCGACGCCATGCTGGATGCTTACCTGGAAAGCGCCCGGCACGCTTACGCTTACCTGTTCATGACCGAGCGCACGGTGGGGCAGAGGGCCCTGGACGATAGGCAGACCCAGGTGCGCGACTATTACAACTTCTCCGTGCAAAAGGCGTTGACTGGGCTCTTTGCGCGCTATCAAGGCAACCCGCCACAGGCTGGCGAAGGCCAGGGCAACTTCGTGCTGCATAGCGGCCGCTGGCAGATTCAGGGTACGGTGGGCGATGTCCGTCTGGCTGGCGGCCGGGACCTGCCGGAGGCGCTGATTCCAGCGGCTTCGCTTTCCTTTAAGGGCTTGCGTAACCAGTATCGGCGGGACGGGTTGGGAGCAGAACTGGTCGCCATGACTGACCGCAGAGTGGTGAGAAAGGACAGTGCGGAGCTGGCCTGGAGCGAGACGCCGTTCCCGGCCGTCACTGCAGTGGCGAGTTTTCCAGGAGCGACCCTGGACGAGGTTCTGAGCACGCAAAGGGTGCATATCGTCGGCTACGACCCATTTCGCCAGGACAGCATCACGATGGCCGGGCGAGAGATCCCACTGGCGGCTAGCTTCACCTCTGGCTACGGGCTCTGGCTGGCTCGTTCGGGATTTGCCTCCCAGTCATTGCTGACACTAGTGGGCAAGGGCGAGGTACTGGAAAAGCCACACGTCTATCTGATGCAGCCCTACGATCCGAACCGCCGCATCATCATCATGCTGCATGGCCTGGCCAGCAGTCCGGAAGCCTGGATCAATGTCGCCAACGAGGTGCTGGGCGACGAAGCCCTGCGGCAAAACTACCAGATCTGGCAAGTCTATTACCCGACAAACGCCCCGCTGGCATTCAACAACAAGGCGATCCGTACGGCCCTTGAGCAGACCCTTGAGCACTTCGATCCGAGCGGAACGGCCCAGGCCTCTCGGGATATGGTGGTAATCGGGCATAGCATGGGTGGGGTGCTGTCGCGGTTGATGCTGTCGTCTTCCGGAGATCGTCTGTGGGACGCCCTGCTTGAGAGGTATCCGCTTCAGGGGCGTAGGCTCGAGCGGGTGCAGAAGGAGGTCGGCCCCTATGTGAGGTTCGAGCCCTTGCCCGATGTCAGCCGCGCGATCTTCGTCGCGGCCCCGCACCGCGGCACGCCATTCGCCGAGAACCGCATTTCCCGCTGGGCCGCTGGCCTCGTCAAGCTGCCGGCCTCGGTGCTTGGGCGGATCACCGATGTTGCGCAATTGCTGATCGTCCCGGGCTCGGCCAATGCCGAGGTGTTGACCCGGCCACTCAACAGCATCGACAATCTCAGCAGCAACGACCCCTTTGTCAGGCTGAGCGCCGACCTGCCCATCTCGCCTGCGGTGCGCTACCACTCGATCATCGGCAACTACACCCCCGCGTTGTCACTGCTGGATTCCAGCGATGGTGTGGTGCCGTATTCCAGTGCCCATCTGGCCGCGGCAGAGTCGGAAATCGTGATTCCTTTCGGCCACAGCGTGCAGGAGACGCCCGAGGCCATCATGGAAATCCGCCGCATTCTGCACGTTCATCTGCACGAGTCCGACGGCGACCGGTTCGCGGGACCGGTACCATGACCCTGCGTGTTTTCCTGCAGGTGCTGGCTTCGCTGGCAATGCTGCTGGCGACAGCCTGGGGGGGCATGGCGCTGTGGTATCAGTTGCCGATGATGGCTGCGGGCAAGAGCGCGTCGATAGCCCTGTGGTGCATCCTCGCCTCGGCGCTGCTCATCGCGCTCTGGCGGCTTCGGCCCTGGATTGCGATTTGCGGCTACCTGTCGCTGTTCGCGCTGTTGCAGGTCTGGTGGAACTCCCTAGAGCCCTCGAACCATCGGGTCTGGACCGATGATCTGATGGGAATGACCCACGGACGTGCGGAGGGCAGTCAGGTAACCTTGCACAACGTGCGCAATTTCGACTGGCGCAGCGACGAGGACTATGACCCACGTTGGGAAACCCGCCGCTACGATCTGGATCAGCTGACGTCGGTCGATTTGGCGACCTCTTACTGGGGGATGCCGGCCATCGCTCACGTTCTGGTTTCGTTCGGCTTCGATGATGGCCAGTTCGTGGTATTCACGGTGGAAATCCGCAAAGAGCGTGGCGAAAGCTATTCGGAAATTGGCGGCTTCTTCAAACAGTTCGAACTGAGCATCGTTGCCGCCGACGAGCGAGACGCGTTGCGGGTGCGCACCAACGTTCGCAACGAAGATGTCTATCTGTATCGGGTAAATATGTCCGAAGAGGCGATGCGGGCGCTCTTCCTGTCCTACATCCAGCAGACAAATCAGCTGCAGCAAGAACCTCGTTTCTACAACACCATTACCGCCAACTGCACCACCATCGTCTTTGAGATGATGCGCCAGATCATCCGCGGGTTGCCGCTAGATTACAGGCTGCTGCTCACCGGCTATCTACCCGGATATGTCCAGGATGTAGGCGGTTTAGAGCAGAATCTTAAACTAGAGGAGTTGCGTCAGCAGGGACGAATCACCGAACGGGCTCGGCGGGCAGGTAACAATATGGACTTTTCTCGGGTAATACGCGATGGTGTGCCCGGCTGGTAAGGGAAGGTCCAGTATTGATTTCGCACTAGAGCACAAACCTCTGTGCTAGTTCTGCCAGTGGCCGACGCAAGGAAAATGCCGGCTCCCCGCTGACGAGGCGAACTTCGGAATGGCTAAGTTTCATCGTTCTAGCACAATCATAGTCATGACGTGAACGTATTCGTCGCTGATATTCTGTGATGTTTGACGACGATCCGGGTCGCAGTCGATACCATGAGCGCGGTCTTGAGGAGCCGCTGTTTCGTCCGCGCACAGGTAACGGCTGCAGAATTGAATGAGGATAGGACCGCTCAGTTTCTGCTTGAATGTCTCAGGTTCAACCTCCTCTGGATTCTAGTCCCGACGCAACCCTGCAGCATACCCACCGCATCGTCCAATCTGCCGATGCCGCTGAATCCTCCGAATTCAGCAAAGTCGGCTGCAGCGGCCAGTTTGGGCCCCATAGAACCGGCCGGCAGATCGAGCGCACGCCCTTCCTCCACGCTCAAACTCCTGATCGCCGCTGCGCTGTCCGTGCCGAAATCCCGATAGATCGCATCGACATCAGTCAGCAGCAATAGGGCATCGGCCTGGAGCTGTTGCGCCAGCAGGGCGCTGGCTGCGTCTTTGTCGATGACCGCCTCAACGCCGACGGTACTACCGTCTTCGTTGCGTAGTATCGGAATGCCCCCACCACCGCCGCAGATCACGACTACGCCTTGTTCCAACAGCAACTTGATCACCCGCATGTCAGGGATTTCAAGCGGCTTGGGAGAGGGCACCACTCTTCGCCATCTGTCGCCATCTTGAGCGATATGCCAACCGGCGGTTTTGGCCCGGGATTCGGCTTCGGCCCGTTCATACACGGGTCCGATGAATTTGGTCGGGTTATCGAACGCTGGGTCATGCTGATCCACCACGACTTGTGTCAGCAACGTAGCTACTGGTCGGTCGTGATTCAGCGCATTCTCCAGCTCCTGTTCGATGACGTAGCCAATCATGCCTTCGGTTTCAGCCCCCAACATATCCAGAGGATAGGCCTCGTCCGGTTTGTAGGCAGCGCCCTGCAAAGCCAGAAGCCCCACCTGAGGGCCGTTGCCATGGGTAATGACCAGATCATGGCCAGCCCGTACGATGGCCGCTAGCCCCTGGGCGGCGATCCGCACATTGGATCGTTGGGTACGCGCGGTCAGAGGTTCGCCCCGCTTCAATAGGGCGTTGCCGCCCAGGGCTGCTACTACCAGCATGTCAGGCTCCCAGGGTGGCGACCAGCACCGCCTTGATGGTGTGCATGCGGTTTTCCGCCTGATCAAAAACGATCGAGGCGGGGCTTTCGAAAACCTCGTCCGTGACTTCCATGGCGTCGATACCGAATTTTTGCTGAATCTCCTTACCAATCGTCGTCTCGGTGTTGTGGAAGGCCGGCAGGCAGTGCATGAAGTGCGCCCGCGGATTGCCGGTTTTTTCCATAAGTGCGGTATTGACCTGATAAGGCAGCAACAGCTTGATCCGCTCGGCCCATTTTTCCTCGGGCTCGCCCATCGACACCCAAACATCGGTATAGACGAAATCCACACCGGCGACCGCGCTATCGATATCCTCTGTGATCATGATCCGGGCGCCGGTGGTGCTGGCAATTCGCTGTGCTTCCTGCTGGATATTAGTATGCGGCCAGCAGACCTTTGGAGCACACAGACGAACGTCCATGCCCATTTTGGCGCCGCCGATCAGCAGGCTGTCCCCTATATTGTTGGCGGCATCGCCAATAAAAACATAGGATATGTCACGCAATGGTTTTCCCACATGCTCCTGCATGGTCAGAAAGTCAGCCAGTATCTGCGTTGGGTGGAATTCATCCGTCAAGCCGTTGTAGACCGGTACACCAGCATGCTCGGCTAACTCCTCAACCACGGTCTGGCCGAAGCCCCGGTATTCGATGGCATCATAGACGCGCCCCAACACCCGGGCGGTATCCTTGACCGATTCCTTGTGGCCAATATGAGTGCCAGTCGGCCCCAGATAGGTGACTTTGGCGCCCTGATCAAAGGCCGCCACCTCGAAACCTACCCGCGTGCGGGTGGAGTCTTTCTCGAAGATCAGGGCGATTTCCTTGCCACACAACTGTGGCACTTCGGTACCAGCATATTTGGCTGCTTTCAGGTCGGCTGCCAGTTTCAGCAGGAAACCGATTTCGCGCGGGCTGAAATCCCGCAGCGTGAGAAAGTGTCGGCTTTTCAGATTGAAGGCCATTGCATGCTCCTCGAGTGTCAGATGGCGTCGCGTATGGTCGGGCAGCTCATGCAACGTCCACCGCCGCGGCCTCGGCCCAGCTCTGCGCCGGGAACTTTCAGGACTTCGATTCCGGCCGCTTCCAGAGCGGCGTTAGTGTCGTCATTGCGGTCATAGCCAATGACCACGCCCGGACTCAAGGCCAGAACGTTGTTACCATCATTCCATTGCTCGCGTTCACGCTCGGCGGGCGTATCGCCTCCGGTGGGGATCACGGTCAGGGATTCATAGCCGAGCACGTCGGCGACCACGTCGAACATCGGGCGAGGATCCTGACTGAACGTCAGGTGCTTGCCGCTCGTACCGGGACGCAAGTCATAACAAACCATTTGATCGGCGACTTCCTTGAAGGCGGTAACAACATTGCCGCCGCAGAAGGTGAACACCGTATCCAGGTGCATGGACGCTCGGCTTTTGGGGATATGGCAGGCCACCACGCGATTGACCGTGCCGCGTTCAAACAGTGCATTGGCCATTTGCCCGATCGCCTGGGGTGATGAGCGCTCGCCCATGCCGACCAGCACGGTGCCATTGCCGACCGGCATGATGTCGCCGCCCTCCAGGGTGGCCAGCGCATGATCCTTGAGCGGATCCCCCCAGAGCACCTCGACCTTGCCAGAAAATTTTGGATGAAACCGGTAGATTGCCGCCGTCAGCAGCGTTTCGGGTTTACGTGCGGCCCAGTACATGGGGTTCAGGGTGACGCCACCGTAGATCCAGGCGCTGTTGTCGCGGGTAAAGAGGAAGTTCGGCAGGGGCGGCAGGACAAAGCCATAAGGCCCCAAGTGGTTGCCGAACAGACCGCTCGGATCGAACGGCAGATCGTTCACTTGCAAGCCACCGATCAAGAATTCGGCCAGGGTGTGTCCCGGTAGTTCTTCCATCCAGGCCCGCAAGTCAGAGACCATACCGACACCAATATGATTCCAGCTGATCCGGTGGTCAAGAATCCAGCTTCGCGCTTCGGCGATGTCGAGGATTTCGGCCAGCAGTTGATTGACGTCCAGCACGTCCACCCCTCGGGCACGCATCAGGTTCGCGAATACATCGTGATCCTTTTGCGCCTGCTTGACCCAGAACACATCATCAAACAACAGGGCGTCGCAATTGCTGGGCGTTAGCCTGCGATGGGCAAGGCCGGGTCGACAAACGATGACTTGCCGCAGAATACCTGTCTCGGAGTGAACACCAAGAGCATGTTCAGACATGTGCCACCTCATTTATCAGGGAATTACAGGAAGACACCGATGCTGATCACCAAGGTGATGAACACGGTCAGGATCGCCAGCAAGGGCCAGATGAATACGAGCCAGCGGTCATAGGAGACCCGACCTATGGCCAGGCCGCCGATCACCACCGCGAAGGTCGGGTTGATTAGATTCACCAGGCCGTTGGCTGATTGATAAGCCGTCACCACCAGGTCGCGGCTGACATTGGCAAAGTCCGCCAGGGGGGCAAGAATGGGCATCGACAGTACGGCAAGACCGGATGACGAAGGCACGAGGAAGCTCATGCCTGTCTCGATCCAGAACATCAGGTTGATGAAGCCCAGTTCCGACATGTCGGCCAGGCGCAATTCAGCGCTGTGCAGAATCGTGTCGGCAATCATGCCCTGCTCCATGATGACAACGATGCCTCGCGCCAGACCAACGACCAGAGCCACCCCAAGCAGATCGCGGGCACCGTCTACGAAGCTGCCGGTCAGCTTTTTCTCGCCTAGGCGGGCGACAAGGCCAGCGACGATCGCAGCACCTAGGAACAGTGCGCCCATCTTGTCCATCCACCAGCCCTGGGAGGAAACACCCCAGATCATGACCACAAAGGTCAGTGCAAAGATCGACAGGACCAGTTTCTGGGTCAGGCTCAGCTTGACGTCGTCTAAATCGTCATGCCCCTGTAGAAAAATTTTGCGGTGGGCATCGCGCTGTTTGGCTACCACGGAGCGCGAAGGGTCGGCCTTGACTCGTTTGGCATAGCGCATCACGTAGGCGGCACAGATCACCAGCCCACCTACCAGCAGCACTAGACGCAGCAGCATGCCGTCCGTAAAGGGAATGCTCGCCGCATTGGAGGCGATGACGGTGGCGAATGGATTGATGGTCGAGCCCAGCACGCCGACTCCGGCGCCGATCAGAATCACCGCTACCCCGGTCACCGCATCGTAGCCGGCGGCAATGACGATCGGAATCAGAATGCCGTAGAACGCAAGGGTTTCCTCGGCCATGCCGTAAGTCGTGCCGCCAAGCGCGAACAGCGTCATCAGGATCGGAATCATCCATATCTCTCGGCCTTCCAGATGTTGCATGACGCTGCGTATACCGGTGTCGATCGCACCGGTGGCATTTATCACCCCGAGAAAGCCGCCCAGAAACAGCACGAACAGCGCCACGTCGATGGCGTTGGCGACATAGCTTTCTGGATCATAAAAACCCGCAATGGGAGCCAGCATGACGTCCATAAAGCCCTGGGGGATGGGCTCGACCACTTGGTAAGTACCTGGCACAGCCACTTCACGACCGACCTCTTCATTCATCACCCGCTCATACTTTCCGGCGGGAATAACCCAGCTCAGCGCAGCAACTAGAACGATCAGTAGCAGCAGGATGGTATAGGCCGTTGGAAAGCGGCTTGTCAGATCCTCTTCCGGGTTTTGCGCGGTAGTGTTTTCTTCAGCCATGGTGGCTCTCCTTCTCTGTGGCCTCACTGAAGACTGCGATAGCGCAGCTAGTGGTGCCGGTAGATTGGCAGTGATCCTTCGATCAACGGTAGCGGGGCAATAAAAAACCGTCCAGTCGTTTGTTTTTGTGAGCGATTTAAATGCGTTGGAGTTGATTAAGATCTATCTATTGAGCAACAAATGCGGGAGTAGCATTCCTTTATGCATCCCCAGCTTTACTGTGAGCATTGGGGCGCCTAGCCAATGGCGATTGATAGCAGAGGTGAGGACAACCGCACCATCGCCGTCGGCGTGCCTAGCTCTCCGCCAGAGGTACTAAGGGGAGAGGTGTATACCGTTGACGTTGAGGTGACCGCATCGGTTTGAATTCAGCGGCAAGGGCTGGAGGGTTAACCTGGAAGGTCGACGTTTTTCGGAACTGGATCTGGAGCGCACACGACAGCGTTATTGAATGCCCCGCAGA
This sequence comes from Stutzerimonas stutzeri, assembly GCF_000935215.1. Classification (GTDB taxonomy): domain Bacteria; phylum Pseudomonadota; class Gammaproteobacteria; order Pseudomonadales; family Pseudomonadaceae; genus Stutzerimonas. The sequence goes on along the minus strand of NZ_JXXD01000231.1, from coordinate 29,400 downwards.
AACTGGCGAGCCAAGTTCTGATCGGGGCGATCAGATCCTATCAGTCAACACTTGCTTCGCACGATACGAGCATTTGTTTACGAGTACACGCGGCAGCCAGTCACGCCATCTGGCCGATGGTTTTGCGAAAGCGTGCCAACGACAGGAAAAACAGCACCGTGCCGATCAGGGCCAGCGCCAGGAACGGCTGCCATACCGTCTCCAGGCCCGCGTCCCGGTAAAGGATGGCCTGGCTCAGCTCCACGAAATGGGTGGTGGGTGCGATCAGCATGATGTTCTGCACGATCTCGGGCATGCTCTCGCGGGGCGTGTCGCCGCCGGATAGCATCTGCAGCGGCATGATGGTGAGCATCATCAACATGCCGAATTGGGGCATGTTGCGCGCCAGGGTGGCGATGAAGATGCCCATCGAGGTGGTGGCGAACAGGCTGAGCGCCGCGCCGGCGAAGAACAGCGCAATGGAACCCTCGACGGGAACGCCCAGGACGCCGCGCACCATGAGATTGAGGGACAGGAAGGAGGCGATCAGCACGACCAGGGCCATCGACCAGACCTTGGAGAGCATGATCTGCGCGGGCGTGACCGGCATCACCAGCAGGTGCTCGATGGTGCCGTGCTCGCGCTCCCGGATCAGCGCCGCGCCGGTCAGGATGATGGACAACAGCGTGATGTGGTTGATGATCTGCACCACCGAGCCGAACCAGGCCTTGTCGAGCGCGGGGTTGAAGCGGGCGCGCAATGCCAGATCCACGGGTGGCGCGTCGGTGCCGCGGTAACGCTTGACGAACTCGTTGACTTCACCCGTGAAGATCTGTTGAACGTAGCCACTGCCGGTGAACGCCTGGCTCATGCGGGTGGCGTCGACATTGAGCTGCACGGCAGGCGATCGCCCCGCCAGCACGTCGCGCTGGAAGTTGGGCGGAATGACCAGAGCGAAGGTGTACAGCCCCGCGTCCATGCCCGGGTCCACGTCCCCATAGTCGATCATGGCCGGTGGCGTGAACTGCGGGGGGTAGAAGGCCGAGGCAACCCGCTGGGACAGCGCCGAATTATCCTCGTCGACGATGGCGATGGGCGCGTTGTGCAGCGTCTCCGGCATGGACGTGGCCTTGGTGTAGACCGACGCGGTGAACACATAGACGATGAGCACAAGCATCATCGGATCGCGCCAAAGACTCCACAGCTCCTTGACACCGAGGTCGTAGATGTTGGCCAGGTTTCTTCTGCGCATCTCAACGCTCCTGCTTCTTGAGTAGCAAAACAGCCACGCCGAGAATGACCGGAACCGAAATGAGCATCGACCACAGCGGCCCCGTCAGGTCGGCCAGGCCGAGTGATTTGTTGAACACGCCACGGCTGATGGAGATCATGTGCGTGGCGGGATAGATCTGCCCGATGAACTTGCTGGAGCCTTCAAGCGAGGACACGGGATCCCTCAGGCCGGCGAACTGGGTGGCCGGAATGATGGTGCCGATCATGGCAAAGAACATGGCGGCGATCTGGCTGCGCGTGACGGCCGAGGCCAGCAGCCCCATGCCTGTCGCGGCGAAGGAGAAGATCAGCGCGGCCAGCGACAGGGTGAAGAAGCTGCCCGTGACCGGCACACCGAAGACGGTGACCGCGAGCAGGCTCATCAGCAGGAAGTTCACCATGGCCAGACCGACATAGGGCAGTTGCTTGCCAAGCAGGAACTCGATGCGCGTGACCGGCGTCACGTAGAGATTGGTGATCGAGCCCGTCTCCTTCTCGCGCACCACCGCCAGCGCAGTCAGCATCGCCGGCAACATGAGCAGCAGCAGAGGGATTACCGCCGGCACCATAGCCGGCAGGCTCTTGACATCGGGGTTGTAGCGAAAGCGTGTCTCGACGCTCGCATTACTGGCTGCACTGGCGCCGCCGCGTTCGCTAGCCTGAGCTAGCAGCCAGTGCTGGTGCATGCCCTGGACGTAGCCTTGGACGGTCTCCGCGCGTTGCGGCATAGCGCCGTCGATCCAGGCACCTATCTGTACGTTCTGGCCCCGCAACACATCGCGGCTGAAGCCAGGGGGGATTTCGATGGCCAGCGACAGCTCCCCGCTGCGCATACGCCGGTCGAGGTCCTCGTAGTCGACGATCGGTGCGTGCTCGGTGAAGTAGCGCGAGCCGGCGAGGTTCAGCGTGTAGCTTTGGCTTAGGGTGGTCTGGTCGCGATCGAGTACCGCATAGCTCAGGTCCTCTACGTCCATGGTGATGCCGAAGCCGATCACGAACATCAGCAGCAGTGAACCGCCCAACGCCAGTGTGGCACGTACAGGGTCCCGCTGCAGTTCGAGCGTCTCACGCCACAGATAGCTGAACATGCGCTGCAGACTGAAACCGCCGGCGCCGTTCCCGCCGTGCTCAGCAGGCGCCGCAGAGGGTTGATTCTCGTGATTAGCGGCCTCCGGCTGGCTGAGCGGGGTGACTGGGCCGCCGCCCTCGGCTTCGAGGAGGTAGCCGATGAAGGCCTCTTCAAGGGATTTGGCGCCGCGCTTCTCGACCAGTCTTGCGGGCACGTCGCTGTCCAGCACCTTGCCCGCATGCATCATCGACATGCGGTCGCAGCGTTCGGCCTCGTTCATGAAGTGTGTGGAAATGAAGACCGTTACCCGGTCGCGCCGCGACAGCTCGATAAGCAGCCGCCAGAACGCATCGCGCGCCACCGGATCGACGCCGGAGGTCGGCTCGTCCAGAATCAGCAGCTCGGGCTTGTGCACCATGGCAACGGCCAGCGATAAACGCTGCCGTATGCCCAAAGGCAGGCTGGCCGGCAGGCTGTCGAGGACGTCCACCAGCCCGAAGCGCTCCACCATCTCATCCACGCGGCCGGGAATGTCCTTCGGGGGCACGCTGAAGAGCTTGGCGTGCAATTCCAGGTTTTGCCGTACCGTGATTTCGCTATAGAGCGAGAACGCTTGCGACATGTAGCCGACGCGGCGACGGGTGTCCAGATCATGCGGATCGACTTCGTGACCGAACAGCCAGGCCCGACCCGCGCTCGCCGGCAGCAGGCCGGTGAGCATCTTCATGGTGGTGGACTTGCCACAACCGTTGGAGCCGAGGAAGCCGAAGATTTCGCCGCGCCGGATGCGAAAGGAGACGCTATCGACGGCGATGAAGTCGCCAAAGCGCATGGTCAGCTCCTCGGCTTCGATGGCGATATCGTCCGCGCCGTCATCCGGCAAAGGGGGAATGACTACCGCTTGGTGTCCGCGCTTTTTCTCTTCCGGGAGCAGGCGGATGAATGCCTCTTCCAGGTTCAGGCTGCTTGTTCTTTCGAGCAACTCCTGCGGTGTGCCGGTGGCGAGGACATTGCCGTCGTCGATGGCCGCCAGCCAGTCGAAGCGCTGGGCCTCATCCATGTAGGCGGTGGCCACGATCACGCTCATGCCGGGGCGATCGGCGCGGATCCGGTCAATTAGATCCCAGAACTGCGCGCGCGCCAGCGGGTCCACGCCGGTCGTCGGCTCATCGAGAATCAGGAAGTCCGGGTCGTGAATCAGTGCGCAGCACAGGCCGAGTTTCTGCTTCATGCCCCCGGAGAGCTTGCCTGCCGGGCGCTCCAGGAATTTGAGCAGGCCAGTGGCCTGAGTCAGTTCGTCGATACGCTGGCGGCGTTCCGCGGCGCCATGACCGAACAGCCGCGCGAAGAACTGCAGATTTTCCTCGACCGAGAGCGTCGGATACAGGTTCTTGCCCAGTCCCTGCGGCATGTAGGCGATGCGCGGGCATACCTGCTTGCGATGGGCCTTGCTGGCCATGTCGCCACCCAGCACCTCGACCGTGCCCTCCTGGATGATACGTACGCCAGCCAGCAATGAGAGCAGACTCGACTTGCCTACGCCGTCGGGGCCAATCAGGCCGACCATCCGCCCGGCGGGAATGTCCAGGTCAATGCCATCCAGGGCCATGACGTTGCCGTAACGCAAGCGCACCTGTCTGACGCTTGCAACGGTCATGGGTTGCGCACTGTGGCTCATACTTACTCCGGCACGCGAAGGGACAAGTTCTCGGGCCACTCGGCATTGGCGTCGAGCTTGACCCAGGCCACGCCGGGCAGCCCGGTCTTGACCTGATCCAGGTGTTCACGCAGCAGATCCTGGGAAATCTGCCCGCGCACGCGGAACATCAGTTTCTGCCGCTCGCTCGCGGTTTCTACCGTCTTGGGAGTAAATTGCGCCACACTGGCGACGAAGGAAACGCTCGCTGGAATAACAAACTCCGGCGCGGCATCCAGAATGATGCGTACCTCGGTGCCCAGCGCGACGCGGCCGGCCACGGTCTCGGGCAGGAAGAAGGTGATGTACACGTCCGACAGGTCGATCAGGTTCAGGACACGTCCGCCGGCTCCGAGCACCTCGCCGGGTTGCGCCACGCGAACCTGAACCCGTCCGTCGCGCGGGGCACGCAGTTCGCTGTCGCGGATGTCCGCTTCGATGCGATTGATGCTGGCCGTGGCAGCGGACACGCTGGACCTTGCGCCGACCAACTGCGCTTTGGCGGCCTCGACCGCGGCGCGGGCAGCGGCGGTCTGTGCTTTGCTGGCCGCGAGCGTCGCCTGTGCGCCCCGCACGCGCGCCCGGTCATCGTCCAATTCTTGTATCGAGGCGGCGCCTTCTTGGGACAATGTCTGCGAACGTTTCAGCCGCCGTTGCGCGGCATCGAGCTCCGACTCGCGCTGACCGACGAGTGCCTGCGCCGCAACCACGTCGGCTTCACGCAGCGCCACCTGGGCCTGTGCTGCGGTCACAGAATGCTCGGCCTGTTCACGCATGGCGAAGGCTTCGTCGCGCTGCGCCTCAAGCGTTTCCAGTTGCATCCTGGCCAGTGGCTGGCCCGCCGCGACGAAATCACCTTCACGCACCAGTATGTCTTCGATACGTCCGGGCAGCTTGGTGGCGATGTCGATTTCGGTGGCTTCGATGCGGCCGTTACCGCTGACAAAGCCTTCGCCGGGTCCGCTGTCGGCAAACTTCGTCCAGCCCCACCAGGCCAGCGCGACGACAACCGCTGCAGCGGCAACGACCAGGAGTTTTTTCTTGAGAGAGGGTGAGAAGGTCATGGGTTCGGCGTGCCTTAGCGGGTTGATGGGATGGAGGCGGGAGTCGAGGTTGCACCGTCTACCTCGTTGGATGCGGCGAGGGTGCCGCCGCCGAGCGCGGCATACAGCGCTACCTGGCTGGACAGCAGCGCGCGGCGCGCCTGTACCAGTTGTTGCTGGGCACCCAGCAGATCGCGTTGGGCGTCCAGCACCTCTAGGAAAGCAGCCGAGCCGTTGTCATAGCGCAACTGGGCTAGTCGTGCGCGTTCGCTTTGCGTTTCCAGGTTGGCTCCCTGGATTGTCAACTGTTCAGCCAACCAGTACTTGGCGCTTAGGGCATCAGCCACCTCGCGAAAGGCCGTTTGAATGGTCTTCTCGTATCCGGCCACGGCGATATCGCGACGCACTTCGCTCAGTTCCAGGTTGGCGCGCCGCCGGCCGCCATCGAAGATGGGCATCGACAACGTGGGCATGAAGGTCCAGGCACGACTACCTGAATCGAACAGGCCATTGAGATCGCTGCTGGCCGTGCCGAAGCTGCCAGTCAGCGCGATGCGCGGTAAGAACGCTGCACGGGCCGCGCCGATGTTGGCATCGCCAGCACGCAATTGGTGTTCGGCGGAAATGATGTCCGGGCGACTGACCAGCAGCTCCGAGGGCAAACCAGCCCGAAGTTCGGCCAGCACCGTCGTTTCATCGAAGAGAGCCTTAGCAGGCAGCGAGCCAGGATCGGCGCCCACCAGCAGCGCCAACGCGTGCAGTTGCGTGGCGCGAGCTTGCTCAAGCTGGGTTAGTAGCGCCTGAGCCTGGTTCAGGAGGGTCTGGACTTGGGTGAGATCCAGCGTCGAGGTCGAGCCGACTTCGACACGACGCCGGAAAATGCGATAGGACTCCTCGCGGGTTGTCACGGTTTTCCGCGCGATAGCCACGCGCTCGTCGATCTCGCGCAAGCCAAGATAACCGTCCGCCACCTGGGCGATCAACGCTAGGTGGACAGCCCGGCGCGCTGCATCGGTAGCCAGCCAGGTTTGCAGGGCGGCGTCTTCCAGATTACGAACTCGGCCCCACAGATCCAACTCCCAAGTGCTTAAACCCACCTCGGCCCGATACTCGCCACCCACATGCGATCTGCCCGACATGTTCAGATCGCCAGGGACGCGGGCGCGTCCACCCTGGGCGCCCACGCCCACGGCAGGAAATCGATCCGAGCGCTGAATGCGGAATGCGGCGCTGGCTTCCTCGACACGCAGCGCGGCCAGGCGCAGATCGCGGTTGTTCTCCAGTGCAGTCTCGATAAGGCGTTGCAGCAAGGGATCCGTGAAGTACGCCTGCCAGGCCAGTTCTCCCGCATGGGCGCCGTCTGTGCTCGATTCAAGATGACTAGGCCAAACCTTGGGTGCTGGCAGCGGTGGCGTATTAGGAGCAGGAGCGAGCGACATGCAGCCGGTTAGTGCGACGGCGCTCAGTGCCAGCGTGGCAGTGCGCAATCTGAACTCAGGAAACAAGAGAGAAGCTGGAGGCATGGTCATGTTCCGTACGGGTATCGGGCCTAATGGGGTCTGGTTGTAGAGCGGCAGGCGTCCATGTGTAGAGGCGTGCTGATGGCGGCGCTCGCTTTGGCATCGATGAGCGCGCATGCAGTAATTCGGCACTTCGATCATGAAGGTCTGCCGCAATCGAGCGGGGCCTTGATGGCTGTGCGCACCTTGTATTACGCCTGTCGACACCAACGTTCAGAACACGGTGAAAAAGGAGGTTTGTTGGTGTTGGATTCGCCGAAGGGCCAGTGCAGCCTATTGCATGGCATGTAGGTTCACCCTTGCACGGAGTGTGGCTCACGCCCGCCACCAGCTTTTCTTTCTCGCAAGTTTGATAAAACCCACGGCATCTCCGTTAATTGTGTATGCATCCGGGTCTTAGCGGCTGGTCGACGAGGCGCTCTTTTGGTCGTATTTCTCATCATTATAGGTTTTTTTAAAAAAAACGACCAGGCGGTTGTTTTTAACAGTGCGATACAATTCCTCCTCCGCAACCCCTGGGGCGGCTCGTTGATACCGGTTGACGGAAATTGTCTGGGCGGGATCAAGGTTGTTTTCGGTGGAGTCGGTGGCCATCCCGTGAGAACATTTTTCAAATTTGGAAAGGGGCTTTGAATGCCAGCCAGGAAAGAAGACGTCGTCACAGAGAAGCGCCGCTACTTGTCCTCGGCAGCTAGGAAAGAGGAAATATTGGACGCGGCTCTGGTTGAATTCTCGGATCGGACATACAACGCCGTGTCGATGGAGCGTCTAGCGGAATACGCGGGAATGTCAAAGGCAGGAATTTACGCGCACTTTAAAAGCAAGGAAGAGATCTTTCATGCCTTGCTCGAACGTATGACCAAGCAGCTTTGTGATTTCCAAGGCTGGCTCCCGGACGAAGATTTGACTTTGCCGGAGCTAGTAGACGTGTACCTTGATCGCCTTTACGCGACGTTTGACTCCCCCGCTACCATATCGGTCTACCGACTGCTCCTAGCCGAAAGTGCCAGAGCACCTGCACTGGTCCGGCATTGGCGAGAGGAAGTTGCGCGCGGATTACGGGAGCGGGCGCAGCTCATCATCCAGCGCAACATAGAACGCGGGGTCATTCGCCCAGGTGTCTTGACCGAGCACTTTTTCCCGCTGGCGCTCGCTCCCGCATTGCTATGGCTGAACTCTTCAATGTTATCCAGAGGCGACCCGTCAATATCGCTTGTACAGTTGCGGGAGGCGCATAGGCAACTGCTGCTTGAGCTTCTGCAGCCAGAGGTGAGTAGGGGCAGCGGGCTGAATTAGATGTCGGTTTGCCATAGTATTGCCATTACCAACGTCGGGACCGCACTGGCATGGCATACAACCGAAGCGGCTGAAGGCTGCATAGCGCAACGGCGATCAAAGCGAACAAGCGGCTGCCTCGCTAAATTGAATGAAACATGCTGACGGCGTCCAGACATTGCTAATCGCGGCATCCCCAAAGTTAGAGCAGCCTCGACCTCGTTCTGAATACACAAACCGCCCGATGCACTGCACCGGGCGTCTTAAAGATTGGGGCTGGGGGAAACGCTGCAGCCATTAAGTGCTACATCGCGCCAGAGTCTCTCAGGGCCGCAAATCAAAACACAAAATGTGTCAGGGCAGGGTGAACAGCACCTTCACTGAATCATTGACCGCGGCGCTGTCGACATAGCCGATAGCGTCGGCTTCGGCGGCGACTTTGGCCACAACCGCCGAGTCGCCGGCTTCGGCCGGCAGGGGCTGGCCCTTACCGGTGAATACCAGGCCCGACCAGTAGGACTTCAGCTGGGCTTCGTTCTTGCTGGTGACGGCGGAGTAGAATTTTTCCTTGGTGGGATTCCAGTCTTTCTGGTCGATGCCGCTTAAGGTTTTGTCCCTGCCGAGAAAGATATTTGCCACTTCTGCCTGTGAGGGCGCTTTGGTTGCGCCCGGATTGACGATCACGGCCACCTCGGCGTGCGCCATGGCAGAAGCCAGGCTTAGCAGAGCGGCGGCGAGAGTCTTTTGAGTGAAACGATTCATGTTGGCTCCTCTTAGAATACGAAGTCAGCGCCGATGCTGAAGATGTCGCCGTCGAACGTTGGCTCGGCAGTGTTATACGCCGGCACAAAGTTGCCGTTGTAGTTCCGGGTGGATTCGACGCGTTTGTATTCGCTCTTGAGCGTAACGTTGGCGTTCAGGCTGTAGTTCAGGCCAAACGCCCATGACGAGTCGCGGCCAGCGTCGCTTTCGTCATGCTGGGCATAGGTAACGTGAGGCAAAAGGTCACCGAAGCGGTGACCGGCCATGATGTAGAACGCGTCGTGCTCGCCCAGCGGGCTGCGGCGGTTGATGATTTCTGCGTTAGTGACCCAGCTGCCGTTGTCGTACTGATGGCCAAAGGACATGAATTTGCCCTTGAACTCGTCGCTTTGATCCCCGCTCAGAGTGGACTCGGTATAACTGTATCGGAACGTCCCGATGTCGTTGGTCGCCAGGCTCACGCTGCCGGTCAGCAGCTTTTTGTAATCCACGTCTAGACGGGCATCGAGACCATGAATGAAGATATTGCGGTTTACTGCTTGGCCGTAACTGGCTTGAAAATTCAGCGTACCGAAGGAAAGCGGAAGGCTGTATAGGGCATCTGCGCCTTCGTAATTGGTAATCGGCATCTGGCTGTAAACTTCGTCCGGCAGGCGCAGCCATGGGTAGGTGTAACCGACGTCCAGCGTCTCGGAAAACATGAACGCGCCCGGGCGCAAGCGGCCAGCACGGACTGTGAATTGATTGCTGACCGCGTAAGCCAGGTACGCCCATTCCAGCTGTAGACGCCAGTCGTCCTGCTCAGGTTTGGCGACGGTCTGAATAGTAGCGCTCAGTTGGTCGGTGAGGCCGTAGGAGAATTGTCCGCCGAGCTTGGACAGCTGGTCGCCGCGCCAGGAGTCCGTGGTCTGGCCGGAAATGCCATAGCCCTTCGCATCGTCTACCCCACCGACGCGGCTGATGGCGGCAGTGCCAAAGCCGTTGAATCGGTATTCACCTTGGTCCAAGGCGAACGCTGAAGTACTGGCCAGGCAGATGGCTACGCCCAAGAGATTGAGTTTGTTCATTGTTCGTACTGCTCCAGGATTATAAATTTAAACGCGGAATTGGGCGGTTGCCTGGCGTAGGTGATCTCCCGTACCTACCAGTTGCTCGCCGAGACGAGCCGTGGCTTCGGCCCCGTTTGCGGTTGCTTGTGCATCCTGCTGCAACACTTCTGTTTCTTTTTGAATCGATTCGGACAGACCGATCTGCTCTTGTGTATGGCGAGCAATGCCTGCGTTGAGCTCGTCGATCTTGCTGACCGTCTGCGCGATGGTTTCGAGTAGCTGAGTCGCCTCGATCGAATGCTCAATGCTTTCGCGGGATTTATTACCGTTGACTGTCATAACGTTAAGCACGGTATTGGCGCTGTTCTGTAACCGCTGGATGATTTGCTGGATCTCCGCGGTCGAGGCGGCGGTTTTTTGCGCCAGGTTGCGTACTTCGTCGGCGACCACCGCAAAGCCACGTCCCTGCTCGCCGGCTCGGGCGGCCTCGATGGCAGCGTTCAATGCGAGCAGATTGGTTTGTTCGGCGATACTGCGGATCACCGTCAACACCGAGCCGACTTCCTGGGTTTCTTCTTCGAGCTGTTGCATTGCACGAACGGCACCCATCACGCTGTCGCCCAAATCACTGATACTGCTTGAAAGGTTGCCGATGTTCTTGCTGGCCGTGACGGCCTGGCGCGAAGCGGAGCCGGCCTCATCGGAGGCTTGGCGCGAACGCTGCGCTACCTCATGAATGCTGCTGGTCATGGTATGGATGTCACGGCTGATCGAGTCCGTGTGATGTTGTTGGGACTTTGCGTTTTCCTCGGAGCCTTGGGTCAGGCGGTACAGCTCTTAAAAACAACAGGTATTTCATGGGTGTTAGCCAGATAATCCTTCGCCGCTCGCTTCCTTTGCTGCTCGCCGTGCTCCTGGTTGTATCGTCTGTTATCTCCTATTCCGTTAAGCGAATGACCGATACGCTTGACCGTAACGTGATCGAGCACAGCCATTTCTTGATAGAGAAGGCGTTAAGTCACAGACAGGCCATGCTTCGGCAGGGAATGGCCGCATTCGTCACGCTCAATAACGCCTCAACCGATCCGCAATCGCGAGCTAAGATGGCGGCTCCAGACGTGCTTTTTTACAGCCTCGATTTCGATGCCCTTATGGTGTTTGGCTCCGGCGTCGAAAAAACTCAGGCGCTCACTTCCGAGGCAGTGCGGGACAGCGATCTGCTTCAGCGGCTCGGCGTTGGGTTGGATGGGCTGTTAGAGCAAGCCCGGCGGGGTGGCCCCGATGCGTTGACAGGTGGAATTCTGCGGCTCGATGACACGTTGGTGCTCGCTGCTGCGGCAAATGCTTTGCCTGAGGATCAGGTCGCCCTGAGACGGGCTTCCGGCACCACCTTGGTTCTGATTGATTTGCTGGATCCGGACGAACTGCTGCGGCTCGGCTTCCAATACGGACTGATCGATTTACATTTAATTGGCCAAGGTGAGGGTGGTGCGATATCAGAAGATGGCAGCCTAGCGCTCACCGACCTGGCGGGCGCCTCGGTAATCTTCGGCTGGTCGGCTCCTGAGTTCGGTCATGAGATGCTTGAAGGGCTGCTACCGATAGTCGGCTCCTCTGCGGTATTAATGCTTCTTCTAATAGGGTTGATCGCCCTTGATGCGGTGAGGGCATCGCGACGCCTTGAAGATAGTCACTCGGCGCTTACGGTCAGCCAGGCAAGCCTTGCTAGTAGTGAGAAGCGCTTTCGTGATATCGCCGAGGCTGCATCGGACTGGTTGTGGGAAACCGATGAGCGCTTGAGGTTGATATACCTCTCCGAACGGTTTGAACGCGTCACCAAATTCAAAGCCAGCCAATGGCTGGGACGCCCGCTAGATGAGCTGCTTCAGGCTGATACGCAGGGTATCGCGCTGTGGTTACATACACAGAGCAGAAAACCCTTGCGTTGCAAGTATTCGGACCGTAACGGTGACGTTCGGATCTGTCGCCTGGCGTCGCGGCCGATCATGGCGGACGGGAAATGTGTCGGTTACAGAGGTACCGCCAGCGACATCACCGAGGAGGTAAAAGCGCAGACGCAGGTAGAGCATCTATCCATGCACGACGCTCTGACTGGCCTGCCCAATCGTAACAACTTGCACAGTTTTCTGGCCGGCAAGCTGGGAGCCAATAGGCCGTTGGCAATGATCAGTCTGGACCTGGATCGATTTAAGCCAGTAAATGACACCCTTGGGCACGCTGCAGGCGATCTGGTGCTCCAGGAAATGTCGCTCCGTTTGCTTAACTGTACGCGCAACGAAGACCTCGTCGCTCGGCTTGGCGGCGACGAATTCATCATGGTACTTGATGGCATAAGCTCCCAGGAAAGCATTGAGGCGCTTTGTGTACGCCTTATCGATCAGATCAAACAACCGATCGTATACGAAGGCCAGAACATCTTCGTCGGCGGAAGCATCGGTATTGCGCTTGCGCCGCAGGACGCGACCGAGGCGAACGAGCTGTTGCGCTGTGCGGACATTGCGCTCTATCAGGCCAAGGAAGATGGACGTGCCACGTGGCGGTTCTACGCCAGCGAAATGAACCAGCGGTTATTACAAAGACGACAGCTTGAGATGGACCTGCGGCAAGCCATGGCTATGGGGGAAATGGCGCTTCAGTATCAGCCGCGCTATCGAACAAATGGTATGCACATCATCGGAGCTGAAGCACTGGTGCGCTGGCAGCACCCACTGAAGGGGTTGCTCGGCCCGGCGCACTTCATTGACCTAGCGGAGGAAACCGGGCTCATCGTTCCGCTCGGACGATGGGTGTTAAATGAGGCCTGCAACGAAGCAGCACGCTGGCCCGAGAATATCTGCGTGTCAGTCAACCTGTCCGTTGTCCAGTTCCGTCAGAGCGACCTCCGACTGGATGTTCAGCGGGCACTGACGGAAGCCGGTCTGGCTGCCTCGCGGCTTGAGCTGGAGGTTGCCGAGAGCATTTTGCTGGATGAGTCCGCAGGTGCGTTAGCAACCCTCAATGCGCTCAAGGAATTAGGCGTACGCCTGACCATGGACCACTTCGGTACGGGCTATTCTTCGCTCAATTACCTACGAAGTTATCCGTTCGACGGGTTGAAGATAGATCGCAGCTTCATTGGCAACGCGCTAAGTTCTGCTAATGACCGTTTGATCATCAAGGCAATCGTTGGGCTCGCCGAGGCCTTGGAGCTCACGGTTACCGCCGAGGGCGTTGAGTCTGGTGAGCAGCTTGAATGGTTGGAAGAAGCAGACTGCGCAGTGGTGCAGGGTTTTCACATATGCCAGCCTCAATTCGCTCAAGAAATGGAGCGACTGGTTCAGGAGATGGGATGATGCGAATGTTAGTGGCTAACAGGCTAGGGAACTGCACACATTCCATGAACAAGTTTTCTAATCATTAAGTTAAGGGCGATTATGTCGACTATTTCAAGCGAGACAGTTATTTAGTCCTTGCAAGCGGATCACCATGCGTCAACAAACTTCAATAAACCCGCCCAACCCCGGATTGTGCGTAAAGGCTCTGGTTTTGCCGCATCCGACGGCATTGGTCAAGGATGCTAAAGACGGCTAAAATTGCCGGCGACCGCTAAGTCTTCACTGTCCGAATAGCTCCATCACCGCGCAATATAGATGCTGGCGGAATGGCGGTAAATGTGACGGTAAAACCTATATCGATTAAATTTGTCCCTTTAACCATGCGGGTTTAGGCGACCTATTGATGATTGAGTGGGAATGATCTGAAGCAATGAGGGCAGCCCAGGCTGCCCTCATGCTATGCGCAGCCTCCGCAGAGAGGCGCGTCGAGCCTGATGGGCCCATCAATTCGGACTGGCTGGAGCCCATGCATGTCCTTTACCCGTAGACAGATTCTCACCGGCCTGGCCGGTCTTGGTGTCGTCGGTCTCGCCGGCAGTGGCGCGCGCTACTGGCTCGGTCGCCCGGCCGACATCACCACTCATGACTACGAATTGATTGCCGCCCCGCTGGACGTGGAGCTGGTGCCTGGTCACGTCACGCCTGCCTGGGCCTATGGCGGGCAAGCGCCTGGCCTGGAGCTGCGTGGCCGTCAGGGCGACTGGCTGCGGGTGCGCTTCATCAACAATCTGCCCGAGCCCACCACCATCCATTGGCATGGCATTCGTCTGCCGCTGGAAATGGATGGCGTGCCCTACGTATCGCAGTTGCCGGTGTTGCCCGGTGAGTTCTTCGACTATCGCTTCCAGCTGCACGATGCCGGCAGCTTCTGGTATCACCCGCACACCAGCAGTGCCGCGCAGCTGGGTCGCGGGCTGGTCGGTCCGCTGATTGTCGAGGAGCGCGAACCAAGCGGTTTCAGGCACGAGCGTACGCTCAACCTGAAAAGCTGGCATGTCGACAAGCAGGGGGCGTTCACCGATTTCAGCGTGCCGCGCGAGGCGGCCCGTGGCGGCACGCCGGGCGTGCTGTCGACGGTGAATGGCACACATGCGCCCACGCTTGATCTGCCGGCCGGGCAGGTCGTGCGGCTGCGGCTGCTGAATCTCGACAACACCCTGACCTATCGGCTGAACCTGCCAGATAGCGAGGCGCGCATCTATGCGCTCGATGGACATCCGGTCGCTCCGATGCCGCTGGGCAAGGAGTACTGGCTCGGTCCGGGCATGCGTATCGACCTGGCGCTGAAGGTGCCGGACGCTGGCACGGAGCTGTCCTTGCGCAATGGTCCGCTACGGCTGGCGACGCTGCGCTCGGTGGCGCATGACGAAGTCGCCGGCGACTGGCCGCCGGCGTTGCCGGCCAATCCCGTGGCGGAGCCGGATCTGCAGCGTGCGGAAACGCTGCGCTTCAACTTCGAGTGGGCCGGTACCTTGTCGACAGACGCCGCGCAGGGTGGCGCCTATACCTTCTGGCAGATCAACGGCGAGGCTTGGGACATCAACGACAAGACCTGTGCCGATCGCCCGATTGCTACGCTGAAAAAGGATGGCGATTACATCTTCGAGCTGCGCAATCTCAGTCAGTACCAGCATCCGATTCATCTGCACGGTATGACCTTCAAGGTGATCTCGTCCAATCGCCGCAAGATCGATCCGTGGTTCACCGATACCTACCTGCTGGGCAAGAATGAGACGGCCCGTATCGCGCTGGTCGCCGATAATCCGGGTGTCTGGATGTTTCACTGTCATGTCATCGACCACATGGAAACCGGGTTGATGGCAGCGATCGAGGTGGTATGAGACAGGGCGGAGTAGGGCAGTGAGGAAGCCGCAGATCATCGACCGCAGCCAGGACGAGCGCTTCATGCGCGAAGCCCTGGCGCTGGCGGCGCAGGGCGCTGCGTTGGGAGAGGTGCCGGTGGGCGCCGTGCTGGTGCAGGACGGGCAGATCATTGGGCGCGGCTTCAACTGCCCGATTTCCCGGCACGACCCCAGTGCCCATGCGGAAATGGTCGCGGTGCGGGATGCGGCGCAGGTGCTGCAGAACTATCGGCTACCCGGCGTGACGCTCTACGTCACGCTGGAGCCGTGCAGCATGTGCGCCGGTCTGATCGTGCATTCGCGGATCCAGCGCGTCGTCTATGGCGCTACCGAGCCGAAGGCCGGCGTGGTTGTCAGTCGCGGCCAGTTTTTCGATCAGGGCTTTCTCAACCACCGGGTGCTGGTCGAGGGTGGTGTGCTGGCCGAGGAGTGCGGGATGGTGCTCAGCGAGTTCTTCCGCCAGCGCCGGCAGAAGGGTTAGCGCGCCGCTGTTGTCGGCTGCAGCGTTTCATGGGCGGCGACGCTGCCCTGTGCCGGAAATACCACCAGATGGTCGGCGGCGATGGCGATGCCGACTTCCTGCCCGGTGGGGTAGTCCGCATGGCTGGTGAAGATCGCCACCAGTTGATTGCCGGTGGGCAGCTGCAGCCGGTACAGCGTCGACGCGCCGAGGAAGGTCTTGCCGACGATCAGCGCCCGCAGCGGGCTGTCCGGCTTGTAGACGATGTCATCCGGGCGCAGCAACACATCCACCGAGCTGCCTGCCGGCCAGGTGTAGGCGCGGTTGCCGCGAATCACACCGAGTTCGGTCTGCACGGTTTCCGGGTCTAGCAGCTGCCCGCGGATGAAATAGCCCTGGCCGATAAAGCTGGCCACGAAGGGCGTCAGCGGTTCGTGGTAAAGGTTGAACGGGGTGTCCCACTGCTCCAGGCGACCGTCCTTGAACACGCCGACCTGATCGCTGACGGCGAAGGCTTCTTCCTGGTCGTGGGTAACCAGAATGGCGCTGGTGTTGCGTGCCTTGAGGATCTCGCGCACCTCATGGCTGAGGCGCCGACGCAGTTCGACGTCGAGGTTGGAGAACGGCTCGTCCAGCAGCAAAAGTGCAGGCTCGGGCGCCAGGGCGCGGGCCAGTGCGACGCGCTGCTGCTGTCCGCCGGAGAGCTCATGCGGATAACGTTTGCCAAGGGCGGCCAGGTGCACCAGTTCGAGCATTTCGGAGACGATTCGCGAGCAGTCAGGCTGCTTGCGAATCCCGAAGGCGATGTTCTCCGCCACGGTCAGATGGGGAAACAGCGCGTAGTCCTGAAAGACCATGCCGATGCGGCGCTTCTCCGGCGCCAGGGTGAAGCTCGAGCGGGAAATGACCGACTCTGCCAGGTGGATTTCGCCCTGGTGCACCGGCTCGAAGCCGGCGATGGCACGCAGCGTGGTGGTCTTGCCGCAACCGGACGGGCCGAGCAGGCAGCCGATGTCGCCGCGGTTCAGATGCAGGTTGAGGTGCTGGACAATGCTCTGCTCGCCGTAGCCGCAGGCCAGGTCACGCAGTTGCAGCAGCGGCGGCTCGTGTTTCATGCGTGGTGGTAGGCCGGCTCGACGAGAAACTCCAGCAGCGCCTTCTGTACATGCAGGCGGTTCTCGGCCTGATCCCAGGCAACGGAACGCGGATCGTCGAGCAGGTCGTGGCTGATCTCCTCGCCGCGGTGGGCCGGCAGGCAATGCATGAACAGCACGTCCTCGGCAGCGCAATCGAGCACAGCGCGGTCCACCTGATAGGGGCGGAACGTGGCCAGGCGTGCAGCGGCTTCGTCTTCCTGGCCCATGGAGGCCCAGACGTCGGTGCTGATCAGGTGTGCGCCTGCAGCCGCTTCGCGCGGATCACGCATTACCTGCACGCGATCACCGGCGCGCGCCATCAGCTCGGCGTCGGGCTCGTAGCCTTCGGGGCAGGCGACCTTGAGTTGGAAGTCGAACTGGATAGCCGCTTCTATATAGGTATTGCACATGTTGTTGCCGTCGCCTATCCAGGCCACCGTCTTGCCGGCGATGCTGCCGCGGTGCTCATGGAAGGTCTGCATATCGGCCATCAGCTGGCAGGGGTGCAGGTCATCGGAAAGACCGTTGATGACCGGCACGCTCGAATTGGCGGCAAAGTCGGTGAGGGTCGAGTGGGCGAACGTGCGGATCATCACCGCATCGAGCATGCGCGACATGACGATGGCCGAATCGCTGATCGGCTCGCCGCGCCCGAGCTGGGTGTCGCGCGGGGAGAGGAAGATCGCCTGGCCGCCGAGCTGGATCATGCCGGCTTCGAAGGACAGGCGGGTGCGGGTCGAGGCTTTCTCGAAGATCATGCCCAGCACGCGATTCTTCAGGGGTTCGAACAGGACGCCGCGCTCGCGCAGATCCTTCAGCTCGATGCCGCGGCGGACCAGGCTGTTCAGCTCCTGGGGCGTGCAGTCCATCAGTGAGAGAAAATGCCTTGCGCTCATATCAACTACCTTTATTGCCGCAGCGCGATCCAGTGCTTTTCGACAGAAAAAGGGGACCGACGACTGGGGGTCGCACGGGGAGCGACGAAACGGGAAAGGCGCGATCTTATCCAGAAAGCGAGCACAGGCGCAAATCCTCGACCCACTGGCCTTAGGCCGGCTGAATCGCAGTATTGGCGGCCTTTGCGCGACAACATAGCCGAGTCCTACGCTCGGCTTTCCCGCGCGTTTTCCGTTACAATGCGCGGCAACCGTGTCTAGCCGAGGTACTCCATGGATATCATCGAAACCATCAAAGAACAGATCGCCAACAACCCGGTCTTGCTTTATATGAAGGGCTCGCCCAACGCCCCGCAGTGCGGCTTCTCCGCTCGTGCGACCCAGGCCGTGATGGGCTGTGGCGAGAAGTTCGCTTATGTCGACATCCTGCAGAACCCGGAGATTCGCGCCAACCTGCCGACCTACGCCAACTGGCCGACCTTCCCGCAGCTGTGGGTGAACGGTGAGCTGGTCGGTGGCAGCGACATCATCCTCGAGATGTTCGAGAAGGGTGAGCTGCAGACCCTGATCAAGTCCGCTGTCGGCAAGGCCGAAGCCTGAGCCCAGGCTGACCGCGTAGGCGTTGCCTGATGCCCGCATCGAAGGATGCGGGCATTTTTGTTTGTGCCGCTCTGCTGAATAACGCCGCTCGGCTGACGCGTTGATCTTTATGGTCTTTCCCGGGTCAGAGGTCGCGGTGAGGGCGTTTCCCTCTGTTCTGTTGATCCCTTGAAGTGAGAGACGCCACCTGATGCCCTATATGCGAATGCTGCCCTTTCTGATCGTGCTGGCGGTCGTCCTGTTCAACGGCTTGAAGCCGGAACCGGTACCGCAGCTGTTCGATCAGCAAGACAAGCTGCATCATCTGCTGGGTTTCGCCGCGCTGGCGTTCACCCTTCGTCTGGCGTTCCCGCAGGTGCCATTCCTGTGGGGGCTGGGTCTGACAGTTATTGCGGCACTGTCGATCGAGATCGGGCAGGGCATGCTGCCTTATCGGACCGCCTCGCGCTGGGACATGCTGGCCAATGTGTTGGGCGTGCTGCTGGGCTGGGGCTGCTCGGTTGTGGCGCAGGGCTGGTGGCGTCAGCGGCTGGGCGAACCGCTGACCGAGTAGGACGCGAATAACCTGGGACGCAGTCCCTGATGAGAGTCCAGCGGCAATAAAAAAGCCCCGGTATTAACCGAGGCTTTGAAATTTGGCTCCGCGACTTGGACTCGACAGCGAAGCTGAACGCGCTTCAGCGCGGCCCCGAAGGGGTGAGCGAAGCGAATAACCTGGGACGCAGTCCCTGGTGAGAGTCCAGCGGCAATAAAAAAGCCCCGGTATCAACCGAGGCTTTGAAATTTGGCTCCGCGACCTGGACTCGAACCAGGGACCCAATGATTAACAGTCATTTGCTCTACCGACTGAGCTATCGCGGAACAACGGTGCGTATCCTACTGTTTGCAAAAGAGAAGTCAACCCTTTGCGCCGCTAGGAACGACGCCGCGCCCGGGGTCTGAGAGGGCCCCGGGCGGCTGGAGTCAGAGCACCTGAACGATGGCGTCAGTGACGTGACCGATGTTGTTGCGGTTCAGTGCGGCGGCGCAGATTCGACCGGTGCTGATAGCGTAGACGCCGAACTCGACACGCAGTCGCTCGACCTGCTCGGCCGTGAGGCCGGAGTAGGAGAACATGCCGCGCTGGGCGGCAACGAAACTGAAGTCTGTCGTCGCGCCTTTGGCCGCTAGTTGCTCGACCATGCTCAGACGCAGCTCGCGGATGCGGCTGCGCATCTCGCCCAGCTCGGCTTCCCACATGGCGCACAGTTCAGGGCTGTTGAGCACCGCCGAGACGATCGTGGCGCCGTGGGTCGGCGGGTTGGAATAGTTGGTGCGGATCACGCGCTTGACCTGCGACAGTACGCGAGCCGACTCCTCGCGGCTCTGGGTGACCATCGACAGCGCACCGACGCGTTCGCCGTACAGCGAGAAGGACTTGGAGAACGAGCTGGAAACGAAGAAGGTCATGCCCGACTCGGCGAAAAGGCGCACGGCGGCGGCGTCCTCTTCGATGCTGTCGCCGAAGCCCTGGTAGGCGATGTCGATGAACGGCACGTGATCCTGGGCACGCAGCACGTCGAGAATCTGCTTCCAGTCATCCAGGTTCAGATCGACGCCGGTCGGGTTGTGGCAGCAGGCGTGCAGCACGACGATGGAGCGGGGTGGCAGGTTCTTCAGGTCCTGCAGCAGGCCGGCGCGATCGATGCCGTGATTGCTCGCGTCATAGTAGCTGTAGCTCTGGACCGGGAAACCGGCCGACTCGAACAGCGCGCGATGGTTTTCCCAGCTCGGGTTGCTGATGGCAACCACGGCGTCCGGCAGCAGGCGCTTGAGGAAGTCTGCGCCGACTTTGAGTGCGCCGGTTCCGCCGAGCGCCTGGGTAGTCACCACCCGGCCTTCGGCGATTAGCGGAGAATCGTTGCCGAACAGCAGCTTCTGTACGGCAGCATCGTAAGCGGCAATGCCCTCGATCGGCAGATAGCCGCGGGGCGCGTGGGCAGCGATGCGGGCATGCTCCGCCTCGACCACGGCGCGCAGCAAAGGAATGCGGCCTTCTTCGTTGTAGTAGACGCCGACACCGAGGTTGACCTTGTTCGGCCGCGTGTCGGCGTTGAAGGCTTCATTGAGGCCGAGGATAGGATCGCGCGGCGCCATTTCGACAGCAGAGAACAAACTCATGGTGAGGGGGCTCGAAAGAGAAGAGTGACTAGATTCACCACCCTCGCGTCGGCGCGCAGGGTGATGCGCAAACGGGGCGGTAGTATAGCGGTCAAGCCTGTTGCCTGCGATATGCTACCGAGGTTTTCTGATCACTTTCGGTGCGTTTTGCGTACTGGAAAGATGGGCGGTTTCTCGGCTCTGCGCGCCCATCGCTGGTGGCGGATTTCAGGATCCGCTGGCTGTCGCGCCAAACCGCTGGATGGCTGTTCGAAAGTCCGGCTGCCAAGCTCGCACATGTTACCTAGAGAGGCGAAATGTCCAAGTTCGAACTGGTCACCCGTTTCAAGCCGGCCGGCGATCAACCTGAGGCCATTCGGCAGATGATCGAAGGCATCGAGGCGGGGTTGTCGCACCAGACGCTGCTGGGCGTTACGGGCTCGGGCAAGACCTTCAGTGTCGCCAACGTCATCGCCCATGTGCAGCGGCCTACGCTGGTGCTGGCGCCAAACAAGACGCTGGCCGCGCAGCTCTATGGTGAGTTCAAGGCGTTCTTCCCGAACAATGCGGTCGAGTATTTCGTTTCCTACTACGACTACTATCAGCCGGAAGCCTATGTGCCGTCGTCGGACACCTTCATCGAGAAGGATGCATCGATCAACGATCACATCGAGCAGATGCGTCTGTCGGCAACCAAGGCGCTGCTGGAGCGCGCGGATGCGATCATCGTCACCACTGTGTCGTGCATCTACGGTCTGGGTGATCCGCAGTCATACCTGAAGATGGTCCTGCACGTCGATCGTGGTGATCGGCTCGATCAGCGCGAGCTGCTGCGCCGGCTGACTGGCCTGCAGTACACCCGCAACGACATGGATTTCGCTCGTGCGACCTTCCGTGTGCGCGGCGACGTGATCGACATCTTCCCGGCGGAATCGGATCTCGAAGCGGTGCGCATCGAGCTGTTCGATGATGAGGTGGAGAGCCTGTCGGCCTTCGATCCGCTGACCGGGGAGGTGATCCGCAAGCTGCCGCGCTTCACCTTCTATCCCAAGAGCCACTACGTAACGCCGCGGGAAACCCTGCTCGACGCGATAGAGAAGATCAAGGACGAGCTGCGCGAGCGGCTCGATTACCTGCGCAGTCAGAACAAGCTGGTGGAGGCGCAGCGGCTCGAGCAGCGCACGCGTTTCGATCTGGAAATGATCATGGAGCTGGGTTACTGCAACGGCATCGAAAACTACTCGCGCTATCTGTCCGGGCGCGATGCCGGCGAGCCGCCACCGACGCTGTTCGACTACCTGCCGGCCGATGCCCTGCTGGTGATCGACGAATCCCACGTTTCGGTGCCGCAGGTCGGCGCGATGTACAAGGGCGACCGCTCGCGCAAGGAAACCCTGGTGGAGTACGGCTTCCGCCTGCCATCGGCGCTGGACAACCGGCCGATGCGCTTCGACGAGTGGGAAGCGATCTGCCCGCAGACCATCTTTGTCTCCGCGACACCCGGACCTTATGAGGCCGAACATGCAGGCCGCGTGGTGGAGCAGGTCGTGCGTCCGACGGGGCTGGTCGATCCGCAGATCGAGGTGCGTCCGGCGCTGACGCAGGTCGACGATCTGCTGTCGGAGATTCGCAAGTGCGTGGTCAAGGAGGAGCGGGTGCTGGTCACCACGCTGACCAAGCGCATGGCCGAGGACTTGACCGACTACCTGAGTGATCACGATGTGCGCGTGCGCTACCTGCATTCGGACATCGATACCGTGGAGCGGGTCGAGATCATCCGCGACCTGCGGCTGGGCACTTTCGATGTGCTGGTGGGCATCAACCTGCTGCGCGAAGGCCTGGATATGCCTGAGGTGTCGCTGGTGGCGATCCTCGATGCGGACAAGGAAGGCTTCCTGCGTTCAGAGCGCTCGCTGATCCAGACCATCGGCCGCGCAGCGCGCAATCTCAACGGTCGCGCGATTTTGTATGCTGACAACATCACCGGGTCCATGCAGCGCGCCATGGACGAAACCGAGCGGCGGCGCAACAAGCAGATTGCCTTCAACGAGGCCAACGGCATCGTGCCCAAGGGCGTGAAGAAGGACGTGCAGGACATCCTCGAAGGCGCAACCGTGCCGGGCTCGCGCAGCAAGAAGCGGCGCGGAGAGGCGAAAGCGGCGGAGGAGAGTGCGCGTTACGAGAACGAACTGCGTTCGCCGAGCGAGATCACCAAGCGGATTCGTCAGCTGGAAGAGAAAATGCTGAGTCTGGCGCGCGACCTGGAGTTCGAGGCGGCCGCTGAAGCGCGCGACGAAATTCACAAGCTGCGCGAGCGCTTGTTGCAGGTCTAGCAAGCTATTCTGGCGGATTGTTCATTTCGGTCTGCCTCGGGGCGTCTCCTTCGAGACGCTCTCGGCCCAACCTCACGGTGTTCGGCTGGAGCCGGCTGCGCAGCGCCTGCTAACATTCGTCCCTTTCCGTATGTCCCTACCGTCCGAGAGCATTCATGACCACGGTTCGCACCCGCATCGCGCCATCTCCGACCGGCGATCCTCACGTCGGTACTGCCTACATCGCGCTGTTCAACCTGTGCTTCGCCCGACAGCACGGTGGCCAGTTCATCTTGCGCATTGAGGATACCGATCAGGTGCGCTCGACCCGTGAATCCGAGCAGCAGATCTACGATGCGCTGCGCTGGCTGGGCATCGAATGGGACGAGGGTCCGGACGTTGGCGGTCCGCATGGCCCGTACCGGCAGAGCGAGCGCGGCGAGATCTACAGGAAGTACTCGGACGAGCTGGTCAGCAAGGGCCATGCGTTCCCGTGCTTCTGCAGCAGCGAGCGCCTGGAT
This sequence comes from Stutzerimonas stutzeri, assembly GCF_000935215.1. Taxonomy (GTDB): domain Bacteria; phylum Pseudomonadota; class Gammaproteobacteria; order Pseudomonadales; family Pseudomonadaceae; genus Stutzerimonas. The sequence goes on along the minus strand of NZ_JXXD01000231.1, from coordinate 6,414 downwards.
CAGGTGCGTGCCGAGCAGATGGCGAACAAGGAAACGCCGCGTTATGACGGCCATTGCATGCACCTCGATCCCGCCGAGGCTCAGCGTCGCATCGCTGCTGGTGAATCGCATGTGATCCGGATGAAGGTTCCGAGCGAAGGCGTGTGTCAGGTCAACGACATGCTGCGCGGCACCGTCGAGATCGGCTGGGACCGCATGGACATGCAGGTGCTGATGAAGGCCGATGGCCTGCCGACCTACTTCCTCGCCAACGTGGTCGATGACCACCTGATGGGCATCACTCATGTGCTGCGTGGCGAAGAGTGGCTGCCGTCGGCGCCCAAGCTGATCAAGCTGTACGAGTACTTCGGCTGGGAGCAGCCGCAGCTGTGCTACATGCCGCTGCTGCGCAATCCCGACAAGAGCAAGCTCTCCAAGCGCAAGAATCCGACCTCGGTGACCTTCTACGAGCGCATGGGTTTTCTGCCACAGGCGTTGCTCAACTACCTCGGGCGCATGGGCTGGTCGATGCCTGACGAGCGCGAGAAATTCACGCTGAACGAGATGATCGAGCACTTCGACATCAATCGCGTATCGCTCGGCGGACCGATCTTCGATCTGGAGAAGCTTTCCTGGCTGAACGGCCAGTGGCTGCGCGAACTCCCGGTCGAGCAGTTCGCTGCCGAAGTGCAGAAGTGGGCATTCAATCCGCAGTACATGATGCAGATCGCGCCGCACGTGCAGCAGCGCGTGGAAACCTTCAGCCAGATTGCGCCATTGGCTGGCTTCTTCTTCTCCGGTGCATTGCCGCTCGACCCCGCATTGTTCGCGCACAAGAAGCTCGATGCGACGCAGGTGCGCCAGGTCATGCAGCTGATTCTGTGGAAGTTGGAAGCACTGCGCCAGTGGGAAAAGGAGCGCATCACCGCGTGCATCACCCAGGTGGCGGAACATCTAGGCTTCAAGCTGCGCGATGTGATGCCGCTGATGTTCGCCGCCATCACCGGGCAGGCCAGTTCGGTATCGGTACTCGACGCGATGGAGATTCTCGGCCCGGATCTGACGCGCTTCCGCCTGCGCAACGCACTCGAGTTGCTCGGTGGCGCGTCGAAGAAGGAAGCCAAGGAGTGGGAGAAGCTCGTGGCGACGATTGTCTGAGTGCCGAGCAGGGGCAGTGCTCGCGACCTGCATTGCCCGGAGGTGCAGCCGTTACCATTCGTCGGTGGTAAGTAGTTGTTCCTAATGCCAAAAAATCTTCGGCCCGTTGGAAATTGTTGTTGACACTACCTGGGGGCGCCCCTAATATGCGCCCCGTCCTCGAGATGGGGCTATAGCTCAGCTGGGAGAGCGCTTGCATGGCATGCAAGAGGTCGACGGTTCGATCCCGTCTAGCTCCACCAATCACGGCTTGTCGATTGATTGTTCGGCAGGTTTGCGAAGGTTTCGTCCCCTTCGTCTAGTGGCCTAGGACACCGCCCTTTCACGGCGGTAACAGGGGTTCGAGTCCCCTAGGGGACGCCATTATTAAGCGATGTTCGCATCGCGCGTCGAGAGACGATAAATCCGGGGCTATAGCTCAGCTGGGAGAGCGCTTGCATGGCATGCAAGAGGTCGACGGTTCGATCCCGTCTAGCTCCACCAATCTCGAAGAGCAGAATTTGCCACCAGCTTGTATTTGCCGAATAAGCAATACGGGTTGCGCTTGAAGGGTTTGCGTCCCCTTCGTCTAGTGGCCTAGGACACCGCCCTTTCACGGCGGTAACAGGGGTTCGAGTCCCCTAGGGGACGCCATTTTATTGCCCGTTTTGGGCTTCAAGGGGTCATCTTTCATGAGGTGGCCCTTTTTGTTTTGCGTGGTCGAAAAGTCGTTTTAGCCGCACTGCGCTGAATGTCTTGTCATTGCTCGCAGGAACAGGCGTGACTCATCGCGGCGACTACGGTTTCATAGGTCATCGCAAACGGCCAACGAGGCTTGCAACGAATGAGCTGGGATCAGGCGGACGCATTCATCATCGACCTGCAGGTGCGGTCCGAAGATATCGACGAGCTGGGTCATGCCAACAATGCCGCCTACGTGACATGGCTGGAGCGATGTGCCTGGCAGCATTCGCAAAGTCTGGGGCTCGGCATCGGCGACTATCGCCGTCTCGATCGCGCGATGGCTGTGTTGCGGCACGAGATCGATTATCTGGCCGCGGCCTACGAAGGCGATCTGCTGCAGTTGGGAACCTGGATTTCCGAATCCGATCAGCGTTTGAAGATGAAACGCAATTTCCAGCTGATCCGGCCGGCCGACGGCGCTACGCTGCTGCGCGCGCAGACGACTTTCGTTTGCATCGAGCTCTCCAGCGGGAAACCCAAGCGCATGCCGCCGGAGTTCATCGACGGCTACGGTAAAGCGCTGGTTCAGCCGTACCCGCTGGAGCTTTGACGAAGCTGGTTGCTCAGCCGCGCTGCTCGGGCTTCATGACGTCGCTCTCGCGGCGCTTCTCGGCATCCTCGCGCCAATCTTCCTGGATTTCCTCTTTCATTTTCGGGTCGGCGCCGCCATCTTCGTTCTCGCGAGCCATTCCCTCGCCTTTCTTTTCCTGCTGGATGTTGGTGCCTTGCGGCTGAGTGTTCATCATGTCCTGGTCGGCCAGTGCGACTGCGGAAAACAAGCTGCCCAGTGCGATGATGCCTGCGTACAAGATTTTCATCTGAACCTCCGGCTATCGGGTAATAAAGGACTTACCATCTCAATAACCGACCTGCTGCGCTGAAGATTCGTTCACTCCTGCCTGGTGCTCCGTTTTCCGTGAGTCAGTCCATTCTCCGCAAGATCATCCACATCGATTGCGACTGCTTTTACGCCGCGATCGAGATGCGCGACGACCCCAGCCTGGCTCGGCGGCCAATCGCGGTTGGCGGCGCTGCGGACCGGCGCGGGGTCATCGCCACGTGCAATTACGAGGCACGTGCATACGGTATTCGCTCGGCCATGGCTTCCGGGCATGCGCTGAAATTGTGTCCTGACTTGCTGATCCTGCGCCCACGGATGGACGTGTATCGGGAAGCGTCGCGTGAGATCCATAACATCTTTCGCACCTATACCGAGCAGATCGAACCGCTGTCGCTGGACGAGGCCTATCTAGATGTCACCGCCTGCGAGCATTTTTCCGGCAGCGCCACGCGTATCGCCGAGGACATCCGCCGTCGGGTCTGGCAGCAGCTGCGCATTACGGTGTCGGCGGGCGTAGCGCCGAACAAGTTTCTCGCCAAGATCGCCAGCGAATGGAACAAGCCCGACGGCCTGTTCGTTATCACCCCGGCACAGGTCGACGAGTTCGTGCAGATGCTGGAGGTCAAGCGGCTGCATGGCGTCGGTCGGGTCACCGCCGAGAAGCTGGGCCGGCTCGGCATCCGCACCTGTAGCGACTTGCGCGAGTGGCGCAGATTGGACCTGGTTCGCGAGTTCGGCGCCTTCGGTGAGCGGCTCTGGGGACTGGCGCGGGGCATCGATGAGCGCCCGGTACAGGTGGAAAGTCGGCGCCAGTCGGTGAGCGTAGAGCAGACCTACGACCGCGATCTGCCGGATCTGGCGGCGTGCCTTGAGCGTTTGCCGGAGCTGCTGCAGCAGCTGGCTGCGCGCATGGCACGCCTGGACAGCGGCTATCGGCCCGGCAAGCCTTTCGTAAAGCTCAAATTCCATGACTTCACCCAGACCACGATGGAGCAGGCCGGCGCCGGACTCGAACTCGATGACTACGCTGATCTGCTCGCCATCGCCTTTTCCCGTGGTGCCCGGCCGGTTCGCTTGATCGGTGTCGGCGTACGCTTGGTCGATCTGCGTGGTGGTTTCGAGCAGCTCACCCTGTTCTAGAGCTTCAGTTCCTTTGTGTGACCGTCGCATAAGCCCTCCGCTGGCACCGTTCGTCAGATACGAAGTTTATGATGAATTCGAGCGACGAAAGGCCTTAGGCCGATATAGCGCCAGATAATTAATTGACCCAGATTGCGCGCAATCTTTGACGTCCTTAAGTTGACGGTTTTTTGTTGCGCGATTGATTTACGACAATATTTGGACGCATCCATCGGATATTGTTAGAGTCACGCAGGATGGCAATGTGCTATCTATTGACGCCCTCAGTATCGATTCTCTGCTTGTTGGCAGTTGAGCACCGACGTCTTGGCGAGGGAGCCATTGGTGGGTCTGTTTTCCAAAACCAAGAAATCAAAACCAGCCGGCATGCTTGGCATCGAGGCTGGTCCGCAAGGTATTGCATTGGCGCAGGTCGTTCGGGTGCCCGGTGCACGGCCGATGCTGCCGTACTGCGAACACTTGGAAGGTAGCGCCGAAGTGCAGGCAGCGCTGCTGGAGAAGGCCGTGAGCGAACGTGCCTTGCAGGGCTTGCCGACGAACGTGCTGCTGCATCCTTCCGAATACCAGATGTTTCTTCTCGAAGCGCCTGAAGTGCCGCCGCAGGAGCTGCGTGACGCCATGCGCTGGCGCATCAAGGACATGATCAGCCAGCCGCTGGACGATGTGGTGATCGACTGCTTCGCGCTGCCCGAGGACGCCTATCGCGGACGCACGCGCATGGTCTATTGCGCCGTTCTCGAGAAAGCCCGGATGCAGCACTACGCCCAGCTCGTCCGCCAGGCCGGCCTGTACATGGCGAGCATCGACATCACCGAGATGGCGTTTCGCAACCTAGGCTCGCTCGCCGGTGCCGAAGGCATGAATCTCGCACTGCTGCGCCTGCGCACCAGCGAAGGCCTGATCTGCATTCAGAACGGCGCCGATCTCTACATGGCTCGGCGTATCGAGCAAGGGCTGGCGCGCGCCGCTCAGGATCTGAGCAGTACGACACTGGAAATCCAGCGTTCGCTCGATTATTTCGAGAGCCAGCTCGGCAAGGGCTATATCAATCGCTTGATGTTGCTGCCTATGAAGCAGGATGGCGAACGCACATATCAGGGGCTGGCCAGCGGATTGGCGGTGAACCTGCAACGCCTCGACCTGCGTGAACTGTTCCCCGGCCAGCCTGGTGTCGAGCTGACCGAGGCGCAGCAGGCGTTCTGCATTGGCGCCGTCGGCGCCGCCCTGCGTCAGGAAGCGGCATGATGCAGAACGTCAATCTCTATCAGCGCGAACGTCGTCAGCAGGGTGGTCCGCGCCCGCGGCAATTGCTGCTTGGCGCATGTGCGCTGGCGCTTGCCCTGGCTTCGCACGCTGCCTGGCAGGGCTGGAATCTCAAGCAGCGCGCCTCGGACCGCCAATTGGCCGAGGCGCAGGCAGTCTCTGCGGAGGCGCAGTTGGCCGCCTTCAAGGCTAACTATCGGGAACCGACGCTGGATACCCGGCTGCCAGCGCAACTGGCGGAGCGGGAAGCGGAGAACCGCCAACTGCAGCGCCTCGCTACGCATCTGCGAACGCTCGACGGCCAGCTGCGTGGAGGTTTCGCGCCGGTATTGACGGCCTTGGCCGATCGGCACCCGCCGCGCGGGCTCTGGCTGACTCGCATTCGTCTGCAGGCTGGCGGCAGCGACATGCTGTTGCGCGGTTTGAGCCAGGATCAGGAACTGCTTCCGCTTTATCTGGAAAGTCTCGGGCGCAGCGAGACGTTGCAGGGGCGCGAGTTCGGCAGCTTCGATCTGCAGCGCGACGACAGCGGCATGCTGGCGTTCCGCCTGGCATCTCGTGCGGCTGAGGAGGGCGACGATGAATAACGCCATGCAAAGCCTGCGACAGCGCTGGCAGACGCTGGCTCCGCGCGAACAGTGGTTGAGCGTGCTGGTCGGCGCGTCCCTGCTGGGCATGCTTTATCTGTTGCTGGTGGCTGAGCCGCTCGCCGGGCGCATCGCCCATCAGGACAGCCAGCTGCGTCTCGCCGAAGCCCGTCAGCTGGAGGCGAACAATGCGTTGCTCGAACTCCAGGCCAAGCTCGCAGCCGACCCCAATCGTCCCTATCGCGATGCCCTCGATGTGGCGCGCACCAATCGCGAACAGATTCTGCGCAACATCGACGAGGAGACTCGCTCACTGGTGTCGCCTGCGCGTATGAAAGCGCTGCTGCAGGACCTGCTGCGCCGGCAGCCTCAACTGCAGATGGTCGCGCTGCAGAGTTTCAGCTCGCCGCTGGAGTTGCCCGCCAGTGCCACGGATGCAGCGAAGGATGCGCCGCCAGCGGCGGTCAGCTTCTATCGCCATGGTTTGCGTCTGACCCTGCAAGGTGGCTACTTCGACCTGCTCGATTACCTGCAGGCGGTGCAGAACAGTGGTTGGCGTCTGCATTGGGACAGCCTGGACTATCACATCGATGAGGCCGGGCCGGACCAGGCGCGGATCACGCTGGAGCTGCATACCTTGAGTCGCGAAGCGGGGTGGGTTGGTGTCTGATTTTTCTCGTGCGTTGTGCTTGCTCCTTTTGCTGCCCGCTTCGGCCTACGCGC
>NZ_JXXD01000230.1 GCF_000935215.1 Stutzerimonas stutzeri | reverse complement strand
GGGGTTTGGGGAGCAATGGAACCAAAAACCAACGTAAGCTCTGAATCCCACCGTAAAGGGGCTTTCCGATCTCCAGCTCACCCGCCAGGCATTACTCTCTGATCAGTGCCTCGATGATCGGGCAGATCGTTCCGCCGTCTCCCGCATCACATTGCTGCACCAGTTCGCCTAACAGTTGCTGCATGACGACCAAGTCGGCCATCTTCTGCTCGATCAACGCGAGCTTGCGTGCAGCCCGTGCTCGCGTTTCGGCACAGGCGCACGACTCATCCAGCGTCAGCAGTCCACCGACTTCCGAGAGCGTGAAACCCAGCGCCTGAGCCCGCTTGATGAAACGCAGTCGCTTCACCATGTCCACCGGATAGCGCCGATGGCCACCCAAGGGTTTGGCTGGTTCATCCAGCAGCCCGCGTCGCTGGTAGTAGCGGATCGTCTCGACGTTCACCCCGGCGGCGTCTGCCAGCTTGCCAATGGTCAGCTCTGTGGCCATCACTTTCTCCTTGATTCCGTACTTTGGTACGGAGTTTAGAATAGCACCTAGGCAATCAGGCTCAGGAGATGGGAATGGGGATGCAACTCACCGGGAAAGGCTCGCTGGTCGCGAGTTCGCTGACCGCCATCGGTGCGTCGGTGTGCTGTGTCGGGCCACTGGTGCTGTTGGCACTCGGTGTCGGCGGTACGTGGGTGGGCGCTCTGACCATGATGGAGCCACTACGCCCCCTCTTCATCGGGTTGACTCTACTGTTCCTGGGATTGGCATTCCGCAAGCTCTACCTGGTGCCACAGGTTTGTACGCCAGGTACACCCTGCGCCGATCCGCGCACGCTCGTGCGACAGCGACTCGTGTTCTGGATCGTCAGCGTGCTGCTGCTCGGCCTATTGGCCGTGCCGTGGCTCGCCCCGCTGTTCTACTGAAGGAGATTAACCATGCGCAAACTGCTGATCGCCGTGCTTTTCGCCTTGCCCTTCGTGGCGCTGGCGGCTCCCCCGAAAACCGTCACGCTCGACGTGCAGAACATGACGTGCGGACTCTGTCCGATCACGGTCAAGAAGTCGCTGGAGAAGGTGTCCGGCGTGAGTGACGTCCAGGTCAATTTCGACCAGAAGACGGCGACCGTCACCTACGATCCCGATAAGGCCCAGCCCGAGGCACTGACTGAGGCGACCGCGAACGCGGGATACCCCTCCACAGTGCAGAAGTGAGGTCACGATGAGCGCCATTGTCCTTGAGTCCGTGCTGACTTGCCCGCGCTGCGGCTTCGCCAAGCCGGAAACCATGCCCACGGACGCCTGCCAGTTCTATTACGAGTGCAGCAACTGCAAGGCGCTGCTGCGCCCCAACCCAGGGGATTGCTGCGTTTTCTGTTCGTTCGGCTCGGTGAAGTGCCCGCCGATCCAGCAGCAGCTTGGGTGTTGCTCATAGCGTTTAGGGGGATCACAGGTCGTCGTCTGGATTACGCAGTGGCCGCAGCTCGCCGCGCGCAACTTCTTCCGGTACCGCAAAGGAATACCGCCCGAGCATGTTGATGTGCTCGTAGATCAGCGGCGATAGCCGGGCCAAATCCTCTTCCAGCACTGGATAGCCGTGCTGCTTGAGCCGTTCCACGGCCGCCGTCATGTAGAGGGTGTTCCACAGCACGATGATGTTCACCACCAGGCCCAGAGCACCGAGCTGGTCTTCCTGGCCTTCGCGGTAGCGCTGGCGGAGCTCGCCGCGTTTGCCGTGGAACACGGCGCGGGCCAGGCTGTGCCGGCCTTCGCCTCGGTTCAACTGGGTCAGGGTGGCGCGGCGCTTGGACTCGTCGTCGATATAGGTCAACGTGTGCAGAGTCTTTTCGATCCGCCCGAATTCGGCCAGCGCCTGGGCCAGCCGGGTGGGTCTATCTCCCGTTTGCAGCGTGCGCATGATGCCAGTCGCCGGCACCCGGCCGAGTTTGAGCGAGCCGGCCAGGCGCAGCAGGTCGTCCCAGTGCTCGGCGATCAGGTCGAGTTTGACCGACTGGCGGGCCAGCCCGTTGAGCTTGCCGTAGTCCGCGTCCGGGCGCGTGCGCCAGAAGCGGGTACCGCCGACATCGGCCAGCCGCGGACTGAAGTGGTAGCCAAGTAGGCGGAAGAGCCCGAACACCACATCGCTGTAGGCCCCGGTGTCGGTCATGATTTGCGTCGGCTGCAACTCGGTCTGCTGTTCCAGCACGACCGCCAGCAACACCAGGCTGTCGCGCAGCGTGCCGGGCACGGTGATGGCGTTGAGGCCGGAGAATTGGTCGGAAATCAGGTTGTACCAGGTGACACCCCGGCCGGTGCCGAAATACTTCGGATTGGGGCCGGCATGCACGGTGCGCACCGGTACGACGAAGCGCATGCCATCGGCGGAGGCGACCTCGCCGCCACCCCAGACTTGGGCCAGTTCCAGTTGGCTTTGCGCTCCGACCAGGATGGCGTTAGCCGCTGACAGGGTGTCGTCGCGGATATAATTCTGGCTGACCCAGGACAGCCGGTCACGGCGCAGCGCCGGGTTGTCGGTGCGGATCAAGGGCTCCAGGCCGGTGTTGCAGGCCCCGCCCAACAGCACCGCGCAGAGGCTGGTGACCAGGTTGTCGGCGCGTGCATTGCGTTCGGAGACATGGGTGAAGGCCTCGGAAAAGCCAGTGCGGGCGGCGATTTCCAAGAGGATTTCCGGCAGATCGACACGCGGCATCAGGTCAGACACGGCCGCCCGCAGTTGCAGCAACGAGCAGGGCTCGTCCAGCTTGTCCAGCGCCCCGAGCGACAGTTCGGTCTTGCCCTCGGTGTTCTCGCTCAGTTGAATCGCCGGGTTGTCGGGCAGGCGCGCGGCTACTGCCAGCCAGGTTGCATCCAGCTCGACGGACAAGGCGTCCAGGGTGGTTTTGGCGTCGATGGTCAGGCCCAGTGACCGGCAGATGATCGGTCGCGCCGCCAGCCATTCGGCACCGTCGAGCAGGCCAAGGCGCGGGTCGGCATAGCGCCAACTGGGCGAGACGAAGACATCGCGGCGGCGCAGGGCCGTGCGCAGCGCATCGAGCGTGCAGAACACATAGGCACCCATGTCGAGGGAGCCATCTTCGCGGGTGATGTGCTTCTGCCAAGCCTTGGCCACGATCTCCTGCGGCGCGTCATCCTCTGGCTTCCGGCGCGGCAGGTTCAGTTGCAGCCACTCCAGACTAGCCGCCACGCCCTTGCCGGCCGGGCTGAAGCCGAAGCGGATGTGCTTGAGCAGGTCGGGCAGGAAGCGGCGCACGCTGCGGTAGCGCGCTTCCAATGCAAGAAAATAGACGTCATCTACCGGGCGGATCAGCGCGTTGACCTCTTCCAGGGCCTTTTCCAGGGTGGTCCTCGGCAGGTCGTTGAACAGCCGGGCGCGCACGTTGTCATCGCTGATCGAGCTGTCCAGCACGACCTTGCACGCGGCGGCGAGCGTCGCGGCCGACCGATCCAGGTCTTTCAGGCTGCGCATGCGGGCTTTCTTGTCGGCCTTCTCCGCGTTGCTGAACAGGTCGCGCAGCAAGGCCTCCAGGACTTCCAGTGCGTCGTCGTGCGCAGTCGCCTCCAGGCAGAGTGCGAAGGCCACCAGTGTCGCCATCCGCCGCGACGCCGGCAGCCGATTAATCGCGGTGACCTTGGCCGTGTTGGCGAAGCGGGCCAGGGCGGCGATACGGCTGGGAGGGATGTGCGCCGCCGCCGGCAAGGTGATGCCGATGCCGCGCACGTCATCGAGCCGGCGCAGTGCCCGAATCAACGCGGGGCCACTGACCATGACCGGGCCGGAGCGCAATTGATCCAGCCGGGAGCTGCGGTTGCCTTCGGCCACCGTCAGCAAGTCTTGCAGTTGCAATCGCTGTTCCTCAGTCACGCTGCGGCCCAGCGTAAACCAGAGGCGTTCTTCGACCCGACTGCGCAACTGGGCGATAAAGCGCTCTAGTTGAGACACACCAGGCAGGAGGACTTTCTGTGTGAACAGCCACGAGGTGGCTCGCTCAAACAGCACTCCCGGCCGGTCGGTGCCCGTCCAGCAGAGGGCATACAGCCAGCGGCTCAAGCGAAAGCCGATGCCCGGATCGGTGAAATGACGATAGCCAAAGCGGTTCTGAATATCGGTGGCATGTATCCAGCGGCGATGATCGCTATAGCGCTGGAGGCAGTCGGGGTCTGGAATCGCCAGTTGTCGGCAAAGCACCTGCAGGACTTCCACCGGCACGGCGGCGGGCTTGTCCGGCAGAACGCCAACGAAGCGGACGGTGGTCAGCAGAACGGCATAACCCAGACGGTTATGGTTACCCCGCAGCACCTGGATGGCTTCACGGTCTTCATCGCTCAGGTGGAAGTAACGTTCCAGCTCTTCACGGCTGGGCGAATCAACATAGCGGCCAAAACCGTCGCGTTGCTCTTGAGTCAGAAAACCGACCGGCATTGATCACAGCACCTCGACGCAGAACACGGCGGGCGTGACGATCCGCGTGCGTTCGATGTGCCCGCGTTGCAGCAGGCCGGCGCGGCGATCACCGGTTACCAGGTAGTCCGCATCGCCCGCCAAGGCCATGGCCAGCAAAAACGAGTCATCCGGATCATCGGCTTCGACCTCGATGGTCAGGCGCTCCAGTACCACAGCCCGTTGCAGGTTATTGATCATGGCGCCCACCTTGGCGGGCTGTAGGATGGCCTGAAGCTTGGGATAGCGGCTGGCTCGACGAATTTCATCGAGTTGCATCCGCGAGGTCACCACCTCGAAACGCGCCGCCCGCCAGGCACGGTAGATCGCATCGGGCGCGCCATGTGGCGAGATCAGGGCGCTGAACAGGATGTTGGTATCCAACACGACCCGCATCAGCGCTTACGTGCCCAGTCGAGCGCTTCGTCAACCGCGTTGGTCAATTCTGCCTCACTCAGATGGGCGTTAGCGGCCTTGGCCTGCTCAGCGCTCAGCTCCAGGATGTGTGCCCGTACCGCTTCTTCGATGAAGCGCGACAGGTCGCCCTTACGGCCGCCGCCCTGGCTGGCCAGAAACATCCGAAGCGACTGGTCGGTGTCGGCCGAGACGGCGACATTCCAGCGAATGGTATTCATAGCGTTCTCCGCTAATAGGTGTTTGTGTGTTTATACGCCAATCACAAAGGGCGATGCAATGGTTCGACAAAACGATGGTTTTCCCGAACTAACCAGACGCCACAAGGGTTTGCGGGCAGGC
>NZ_JXXD01000023.1 GCF_000935215.1 Stutzerimonas stutzeri | reverse complement strand
GACGGTGCTGTAGGTCGCCGGGGTCGGCGGCTGCTGGCGGGTCAGCTGCGCCAGCAACTGCGGGCCGGTCAGCGGGTTGCCGAGCAGCAGTACAACGCCCTTGCCGGCCTTGGCCACTTCGCTCATCGCAGCACGCAGGCTCCAGCGACCCGGCACGGTGACCAGCAGCAGATCACGCAGCGGCTCCATGTTGTGCACGCGCACCAGCGTGGGTTCTTCCGGGGAGATTTCACCGCGGGTCAGTGCCATGTGCACGGTGTCCTCGACGCCGTCGCGGTAGGTGACCAGGTTGAACTGACCCAGCTCGGTTTCCAGCGGCTGCTCGGAAACCCGCTCGACGGTGCGCTCGTGGATCATGCGGTAGTGGATCAGGTCGGCGATGGTGCCGATCTTCAGCCCGTGCTGCTCGGCGAACAGCTCAAGCTCCGGGCGGCGCGCCATGGTGCCGTCGTCGTTCATGATCTCGCAGATCACGCCGGATGGTTCGAAGCCCGCCATGCGCGCCAGATCACATGCCGCCTCGGTGTGACCGGCACGCGCCAGTACGCCGCCCGGTTGCGCCATCAACGGGAAGATGTGACCCGGGCTGACGATGTCCTCGGCTTTCGCTGCTCGCGCTACAGCTGCCTGCACGGTCCGCGCGCGGTCGGCCGCGGAAATGCCGGTGGTCACGCCTTCAGCCGCCTCGATGGAAACGGTGAATTTGGTGCCGAAACCGGAACCATTGCGCGGCGCCATCAGCGGCAGTTTGAGCAGCTCACAGCGCTCGCGGGTCATCGGCATGCAGATCAGGCCGCGGGCGAAGCGTGCCATGAAGTTGATGTGCTCGGCGGTGACGCATTCGGAGGCGACGATAATGTCGCCCTCGTTCTCGCGATCCTCGTCATCCATGAGGATGACCATCTTGCCGGCGCGGATGTCTTCGATCAGTTCTTCAGCGGTATTGAGCGCCATGGGGCGTCTCCTCAATTCTTCAGGTAGCCGTGCTCGGCGAGAAAACCTTCGGTGAGCCCCGAGGCCTTGGGTTCGGCGGCCTTGTCGCCCATCATCAGGCGCTCTAGGTAACGCGCCAGCAGGTCGACTTCCAGGTTCACCTGCCGCCCGGGGCGGTAGTCGGCCATGATGGTTTCGCCGAGGGTGTGCGGCACGATGGTCAGCTCGAATTCGGCGCCATTGACCGCATTGACCGTGAGGCTGGTGCCATCGACGGTGATCGAGCCCTTGAGCGCGATGTACTTGGCCAGCTCGCGTGGCGCGCGGATGCGGAACTGTACGGCGCGGGCGTTATCTTCACGCGCCACGACCTCGCCGACGCCGTCGACGTGACCGCTGACCAGGTGCCCGCCGAGGCGGCTGGTAGGCGTCAGGGCCTTCTCCAGATTGACCCGACTGCCGGCCTTGAGGTCGATAAAGGCGGTGCGCGCCAGGGTTTCGCGGCTGACGTCGGCCCAGAAGCCGTTGCCCGGCAGCTCCACCGCAGTCAGGCAGACGCCGTTGACGGCGATGCTGTCGCCCAGTTTGACGTCGCCCAGATCCAGCTTGCCGGTTTCGACCAGCACGCGTACGTCGCCGCCCTTGGGCGTGAGCGCACGGATGGTGCCGATGGCTTCGATTATTCCGGTGAACATGTGGCCTCCCGAGGAAGGCGGGTAAAACGCTGCATACGACGAACTCCTGTTTTTGAAAAACAGGGCGCTACGGATCGATAGGGATGCATGACGGGCGCACGGACGGCGTCCATCGGGATATCCCGCTCTCTCTCATCCGGACTATACCGTCGGCCCCGGAATCACACCGGGTCTGCTGACCTTGCCGAAGCAAGCGCTCGCGGGCTAGACGCGATTGAAAGCTACTGCGCGCAGAGCATGCTGCGTTGTGCTCCTCCTCGAAATGCTCATTTACCGCAGTAAACTCCGCTTTCTCGTCGAATCACGCCTTGCCTGCCCAGCGCTCGCTACGCTTTCATCCTTGTAACTGCGCCATTACCGCCGGTGGGGAATCGCACCCCGCCCTGAGAACGTTGGGCCGCTTGCGGCCCGGCAGCGTTTTTAACACAAATAGCGGCGCGGGGCAGCCCGTTATCGCCCGGTAGCAGCTATCTGAATGCAAGACGCAGGCTATCGGCGGCCACAGCCGGCACGGGTTGTCGATCAGCTGGCCGGACGTGCCACGATCTTCCAGTCGTCACCCACCGCACGGATGTCGACGATCTTCAGCTCGCGCGCCTCGCTCATGCGATCGAGCGGAAGCTCCAGCAGCGGCCGCGCCGAGGAGCCGAGAAACTTGGCGGCCATGAATATCTGGTATTCGTCGATCAAACCAAGACCGGCGAAGGCGCCGACCAGCCGCGGGCCGGCTTCGACCAGCACCTCGTTGGCACCACGCGCGCCCAGCTCACGCAACAATGCAGTTAGATCGACCCGCTCCTGGCCCAACACCAGCAACTCATGCCCCGCAGCAGCGAACGCACCCTCATGGCCAGCGACAGTGGTGGCGACCAGCGCCGGACCTGCCTGAAAGAACGGCGCATCCAGCGGCACGCGCAGCTGCCCATCGACCAGCACCCGCAGAGGCGGACGCTGCAGCGCCAGTGCCGTGGTTTCCGCATCCAGCCCCAGCTCATCGCCACGCACGGTCAGCCGTGCGGCGTCCATCAGCACGGTATCGGCGCCGGTCAGCACCACGCTGGAGCGGGCGCGCAAGCGCTGCACCTCGGCACGTGCGGCCGGGCCGGTGATCCACTGGCTTTCGCCGCTGGCCATCGCGGTGCGCCCGTCCAGGCTCATCGCGAGTTTGGCGCGAACGAACGGCAGGCCGCTTTCCATACGCTTGATAAAGCCGCAGTTGATCTCGCGCGCCTCGGCTTCCAGCACACCGCTGGCGACTTCGATGCCGGCGCTGCGCAGTAATTGCAGGCCACGCCCAGCGACCTGCGGGTTGGGGTCCTGCATGGCCGCTACTACGCGCCCGACGCCTGCCTTGACCAGCGCTTCGGCACAGGGCGGTGTACGCCCGTAGTGGCTGCAAGGTTCGAGGGTGACGTAAGCGGTGGCACCGCGGGCGCGCTCACCCGCCTGGCGCAGCGCATGGACTTCGGCATGTGGCTCGCCGGCGCGTACGTGCCAGCCTTCGCCAACCAGCTCGCCAGCGGCGACGATCACGCAACCGACCCGCGGGTTCGGATGGGTCGAATACAGGCCTTTTCGCGCCAGCTGCAGTGCGCGGGCCATCCAGGCGTGCCCGGTAGTCATTCGGGCTTCGCGGGTTCGCGGGACAGCCGCTCGATTTCCTCACGGAATTCGTTGAGGTCCTGGAAGCGGCGGTAGACCGAGGCGAAGCGGATATAGGCGACCTCGTCGAGCTTCTGCAGCTCGGCCATCACCAGTTCGCCGAGCACCCGCGACTTGATTTCGCGCTCGCCGGTGGCGCGCAGCTGATGCTTGATATGGGCGATGGCCGCTTCGAGACGCTCGACGCTGACCGGACGCTTTTCCAGCGCACGCTGCATGCCGGCGCGCAGTTTCTGCTCGTCGAACGGCTGTCGGCTGCCATCGGACTTGATCAGGCGCGGCATCACCAGCTCGGCGGTTTCGAAGGTGGTGAAACGCTCGCCACAGGCCAGACACTCGCGGCGGCGGCGCACCTGATCGCCTTCGGCAACCAGGCGGGAATCGATGACCTTGGTATCGTTGGCGGCACAGAAGGGACAATGCATGGGGCTGAAATCGGTCGTACGTCGGGACGGCCATGGTAGCGCATCCGACCCGCAAGACAAGGCGACGGCTTTGCTGCTATACAACCCGCAATCATCGTTCAGGAGGCTGTCCGTGCCGCCACGTTTTTTCGTTCTCCCTGCCTTCCTGACCTTGCTCGCCGGCTGCAGCAGCCAACCCAGCGAGCCGCCGACCGCGCCGGTCGAGCTGAGCACTGCCCCGCACTCCAAATTGCTCAACGAACTGAGCGGCAGCCTGATCGGCGCGCCGGCTGGCAGCGACGTCGAACTCGCCTTACTGGAAGTCGATCGCCGCGACCAGCCAGACCGCCTGCTGAGCAACGTGCAGCTCAAGGGCCGCGGCAGCGAATTGCCATTCATCCTGCAGTTCAACCCGGACACTTTCCGTCCAGGCCAGCGCGTGGAGCTGCGCGGCCGTGTCACGCGAGCGGGACAGCTGATCATGCGCCTGCCATCGCGCAGCATTGCCAGCCCCGCCAGCCAAGCGCTCGGCCCGCTACAGCTGGTCCCGGCGCCGTGACGGCACCGGCACCCTTACAAGCGGCATTGAACGATCTGCTGGGCGACGCACGCCTGGTTGCCGAGCCGCTGCCGGGCACCGATCTGCGACTCTGGCTGATCGACGCCGCCAACATGGATCGCGCCTTCAGCCCCGAGGAAACCCGGCGGATACTCGAAGCGCCGCCGTACTGGAGCTTTTGCTGGGCCAGCGGCCTGGTGCTGGCGCGCTGGCTGGCCGAACGGCCGGAATGGGTGCGCGGCAAGCGCGTGCTGGATTTCGGCGCGGGCTCGGGCGTCGCCGCCATCGCCGCCGCCAAGGCCGGCGCGGTCGAAGTGGTGGCCTGTGATCTCGATCCGCTGGCGCTCGCCGCCTGCCAGGCCAACGCCGCGCTGAACGAGGTCGAGCTACGCTATTCGCAGGACTTCTTCGGCGAGGCGGATCGCTTTGATCTGATCATCGTCGCCGATGTGCTCTACGACCGCGCCAATCTGCCGCTGCTGGATCACTTCCTCAGCCGAGGCCGGGAAGCGCTGGTGGCTGACTCACGGGTGCGCGACTTCGCTCATCCGCTGTATCGGCGCCTGGACGTGCTGGATGCCTGCACCTGGCCGGATCTGGCAGAGCCTGCGGAGTTCAGGCACGTGAGCCTCTATCACGCAGCAAGGAGCTGAAGAGTCTGAGCCAGGGTGAAAAACCGCGAAGCGTTTTCCACCAATCTGTGCCGCTGCGACTAGGGACCCGCCATGATCGACGACACCCTGCGCCTGTTCTTCGCCCTGCCCTGCCCGCCCGAGCAGGCGGCAGCCATCTGCGCTTGGCGTGAAGACCAGGCCCTCGACGGCAGAATAGTGCCGCAGGACAACCTGCATCTGACCCTGGCCTTTCTTGGCGCACAACCGAGAGAACACCTCGACGCCCTGCTGCAGATGGCTGCAACCGTGCACGCCGAAGCTTTCAGCCTGACCCTCGACCGCCTGACCACCATCGGCAAAGGTTTCATCTGCCTGCAGCCCGCCAGCACACCACCCGCACTGCTGCAGCTGGTCGAAGCACTGAGCGAACGACTGGCAGCGCTTGGCGTCGTGCTCGACTGCCGGCCATTCCTGCCGCACCTGACGCTGAGCCGCCAGGCCCGGAGCCGAGCGCAGCAACCGGCGCCGGACCTCACCTGGCATGTCGATCGCTTCGTGCTCTACCGTTCAGTCAATACGGCGGACGGCGTGCGCTACGACGAGCTGGGCAGCTGGCCACTTCTGCCATAACACCCCTTCAAAGCCGCCATGGCGCAGTCTCTCAACGCGGCACTTCGATCAGAAAACGAAACAGCGGGCCGTGCTGTTCCACTGCCAGGCAGTTGTAGCCCTTGGCCTTGGCGTCCTCGGGGATGCCATGCACCGACTGCGAACAATCGGTTACCACCTCGAGCAGCTGCCCCGGCTGCATGGTTTCCAGGGTTTCCAGCGTAGCGATGGCGTTGTACGGGCAATGCTCGCCACGCAGATCAAGCGAGAGATTCGGTTTGGCCTGGCTCACGGGCAGGGCTCCTTTTCGATTGGAAACGACGTGCATTGAGGTGCACCAGTAACATGGCGACGGCCAGGCCGGCGAAGGTCAGCAGCAAGCCACTGGCCGGGCCAAAGCTCTCCAGCAGATTGATCTTCGGATAGGGCAGTGCCAGCGAGGTGCCGAGTTCGTCCCAGTAGACCGCCACCAGAGTACCGCCGATAACGTTACCGACGCCGACCACCCAGAAATGCACCTGCCCTTCCATGGCGCGATACATCCAGCCGGTTTCGCAGCCGCCGGCAACGACGATACCGATACCAAACAGCACGCCACCGATGATTGCGTTCGGCCCCATCCAGAAAATCTTCGGGCTTGCCCCTAGCGCGATGGCACCGAAAGTACCGACGCAGGCCACAGCCATGCCCAGCAGGATGCCGTAGGCAGCGCGGGTTCGGCCGGTGGTCCAGAGATCGCGCGCGGCACTGGTAAAGCAGATCTGTGCGCGCTCGATCAGCCCGCCGAACAGGAGTCCGAACAGCACCGCCATGCCCAGCACCAGCGAGGCATCGAAACGCCAGGCAGCGAAGGCGACCGCAAGCACCGCGACCGCCGTGCCGATCCGGGCCTGCACCGTGGCCCGCCGCCGCGTGCCTTCCGCATCGCCGAACAGCGTACTGGCCTGGCTGCCGACCTTCAGCGGCGTGCGCAACCAGGGCAACAGGCAGATCTTCACGCCGATCCAGGCACCACCCACGGTAGCCAACATGAAAGCCCAGGCGTGCAGCGAGAACATCGGAATGCCGGTGAAGAAAGCCGCCAGGTTGCAACCCATCGCCAGGCGCGCGCCGAAGCCGGCGACCACCCCGCCGATCAGCCCCTGCAACAGGCGGCGCTTGCTGGTCGGCCAGCGCAGGCTGACGTTGTTTGCCCACAGCGCCGCACACAGTGCGCCAAGCAACATGCCGATGATCATCACGCCATCCACGCGATCGAGCGGCGTGCCGGACAAGCCGATCAGCTTGAAGTAACTCCACTCCTCGGGTGCGTAGCCGAACCAGGAAATGACGTGCCCACCCCAGCGAGTGAACTCGCCGGTGACGGCCCAGAAGGTGCCAGTTATGGCGAAGTAGTAAGCGGAAGCGACGCCCAGCGCGACAAGCGCGGGCAGCGGCGACCAGAAGCGCACGAGGTAGCGCTCCCGGAAGTCGGAGAGAACGGACATGTGAAGCTCCTTATGACGCGCGACTGCAAACGCCGCACCGGTCTAGGAAAAGGGTTGCGCCACGATGAGCCGGCAAAGAGCCGTGCCATCCGGCGGGCGCAACCATAGACCAATGGCCGCGGGCATGCGAGCCCTTGCTTCCCGTGGCGGGCGCCCCCACATACCATGCACGCCTTTCCTGTCATTCGTGCCCACGAGAATCCCGATGAGCCAGACGCCCTATATCTTCGATGTCACCACCGCCAGCTTCGAACAGCTGGTGCTCGAGAACTCGTTTCACAAGCCGGTACTGGTGGATTTCTGGGCCGAATGGTGCGCGCCGTGCAAGGCCCTGATGCCGTTACTGGCGAAGATCGCCGAGGAGTATCAGGGTGAGCTGCTGCTGGCCAAGGTCAACTGCGACATCGAACAGGAGGTCGTCGCCCGTTTCGGCATCCGCAGCCTGCCAACCGTGGTGTTGTTCAAGGATGGTCAACCAGTGGACGGTTTCGCCGGTGCGCAGCCCGAATCGGCGATTCGCGCCATGCTCGAGCCCCACGTGCAGGCTCCGGCGACGCCGCAGGGCAACCTGCTGGAAAGCGCGCAGGCCGCCTTCGCCGAAGGCCGTTTCGCCGAGGCCGAGGCGCAGCTGCAGCAGCTGCTGAGTGAAGACAACGAGAACGCTGCCGGGCTGATTCTTTATGCCCGCTGCCTGGCCGAGCGCGGAGAACTGGGCGAAGCGGAAACGGTGCTCAACGCGGTAAAAGGCGATGAGCACAAGCAGGTTCTGGCCGGCGCCCGTGCTCAGCTGACGTTTCTGCGCCAGGCCAACGACCTGCCGGAAGTCGCCACCTTGAAGAGTCGCCTGGCGCAGAATGGCGAGGACGATGAAGCGGCGTATCAGCTGGCCATCCAGCAACTGGCTCGCCAGCAATACGAGGCGGCGCTCGACGGCCTGCTCAAGCTGTTCGTGCGCAACCGCGGGTACGCCGATGGGCAGCCGCACAAGACGCTGCTACAGGTTTTCGATCTGCTGGGTAATGACCACCCGCTGGTGACGCTGTACCGCCGCAAGCTTTACCAGGCGATCTACTGATCGCGGGCAAACCTCCGGCGCGCCCATCAGGAAGGCGCGCCGACCCAGTGATAGCAAGCCGAGTCGGCGCCGTGCTCGACCTTCACCTCGTCACAGTGACGCAAGCGCACCAGCAGCCGCTTGGCCAGCAACGCATTGCCGGCGAGCGCTTCCAGTTCGGCGAGCAATTCCGGGCCGTCCAGTTTGCCGGCGCAGCGCAGTCGCTCCCGCGCACTGTGCCACAGGGCATCGCCAGGTGGCGTCGCAGGCGCCTGGACGCCACCCACCGCAGCCTCATCGGTGCCGACGCTACGGGTCAGGTTCATCCAGTCCTGGGCGTCCAGCTCGATTTCAAGATCGACCGGCCAATCTCCTATGCGTCCGCGGATTCGAATCATGCTGTCCCTCCAGAGCTATGCGTTCATCCTCACATGAAGGCAGCGGACTGGCCAGCCGCACGGCAAAGTTGTTATAACGTAACGAACCCCTTTCGATGGAGCCGACCATGCGCCACCTACTTTTTGCCGTGCCTATGCTTCTGCTGCCCCTGAGCTACAGCCAAGCACATGAAGACGATCATCACCATGAACACGAAGGCGCCACCAGCCTGGGTGCGCATGAGCATGGCGCGGCGCGCCTGAATGCGGCACTGGATGGCAATCAGCTGGAGCTGGAGCTGATCAGCCCGGCGATGAACCTGCTCGGTTTCGAGCACGCTGCTGCCAGCGCAGCAGATGAGGCGAAGATCGCCAGCGTACGCTCGCAACTGGAACAACCTCTGGCCCTGTTCGGCCTCCCGGCGGCGGCAGGTTGCAGCGTCAGTGAGCAGCAGTTTGCCGGCGAACTGCTCGGCTCGGCCCATGCGGGCTATCAGCGCGGCGATGATCACGAACACAAGCAGGAGGATAAGCACGACCACGACGACCACGAAGCCGGTGGCCACAGCGACATCGAAGCGCACTACCAACTCGACTGCAGCAACCCAGAGGCGCTGCGCGCACTGGATCTCACACGGCTGTTCGAAAGCTTTCCCGGCACGGAAAAGATTCAGGTACAACTGATCGGCCCGAGCGGCCAGCAGGGCACGGAACTGACGCCGGCCCGCGCGCAATTGCCCTTCTGAACCAGCACGGGACCCCGATGAGCGCTCCACTCCTCGCAATCGACAACCTCGGCTTCGCCTGGCCCCGCCAGGCCGAGCTGCTGGACATTCCCACGTTTCGCCTCGAACGCGGCGAAAGCCTGTTCCTCAAGGGCCCGTCGGGCAGCGGCAAGACCACCCTGCTCGGCCTGATCGGCGGTGTGCAAAAGGCCGGCCGCGGCAGTATCCGCCTGCTCGACCGCGACCTCGGCAGCCTGTCGGCCGGTGCCCGTGACCGCTTCCGCGTCGATCACACCGGCTACATCTTCCAGCAGTTCAACCTGCTGCCTTTTCTTTCGGTACGCGAGAACGTCGGCCTGCCCTGCCATTTTTCGCCGCTGCGTGCCGAACGTGCGCGCAAGCGCCACGGCAGTACGGATGCCGCGGCGGCGAGCCTGCTGGAGCATCTGGGACTGCCCCCGGGGATGTTCGAGCGTCGTGCCGATGCGCTCTCCATCGGCCAGCAGCAACGCGTCGCCGCTGCCCGCGCACTGATCGGCCAGCCGGAGCTGGTCATCGCCGACGAGCCGACCTCGGCGCTGGATGCGGATAGCCGCGAAGTCTTTCTGCAGCTGCTGTTCTCCGAGTGCCGCGCAGCCGGCGCGAGCCTGCTGTTCGTCAGCCATGACCAGAGCCTGGCGCCACTGTTCGACCGCAGCTTGTCGCTGGCCGAGCTCAATCGCGCGACGCGCGCAGTGGAGTGCTGAGCGATGTATCTCCTGCGCCTGGCCCTGGCGAGCCTGAACAATCGGCGCTTCACCGCCCTGCTGACCGTGTTCTCCATCGCCCTCTCGGTGTGCCTGCTGCTCGCCGTCGAACGGGTGCGCAACGAAACCCGCGCCAGCTTCGCCAGCACCATTAGCGGCACCGATCTGGTGGTCGGTGCGCGCTCCGGCTCGGTCAATCTGTTGCTGTACTCGGTCTTCCGCATCGGCAATGCGACCAACAACATCCGTTGGGACAGCTACCAGCGCTTCGCCGAACACCCGCGGGTCGCTTGGGCGATTCCGATTTCCCTGGGCGACTCCCATCGTGGCTATCGCGTAATGGGCACCAACACGGCCTATTTCGAGCATTACCGCTACGGCCGCAAACAGCCGCTGCAACTGGCCGAAGGCCGCGCCTTCGAAAGCGATCCTTTCGAGGTCGTGCTTGGCGCGGAAGTGGCCAGTGCACTGGGCTACAAACTCGACGACAGCATCGTCCTCGCCCATGGCGTAGCGCGTGTCAGCCTTGTACAGCACGATGACAAACCGTTCCGCGTGGTCGGCGTGCTGCAGCGCACCGGCACGCCGGTCGACCGTACCCTGCACATCAGCCTGGCCGGCATGGAAGCGCTGCATGTCGACTGGCAGAACGGCATGCCAGCCCGCGGCGCCGCGCGTATCGACGCCGAGCAAGCGCGGGCACTCGATCTCCAGCCGCAGCAGATCACTGCGGTCCTGCTCGGTCTGAACAGCAAGGTCGCCACCTTCACCCTGCAACGGGAAATCAACCAGTACCGCGGCGAGCCGCTGCTGGCGATCCTGCCCGGCGTCGCCCTTCAGGAGCTCTGGAGCCTGATGGGCACGGCCGAGAAGGCGCTGTTCGTGGTCTCGCTGTTCGTCGTGCTGACCGGCCTGATCGGCATGCTCACGGCGATCCTCACCAGCCTCAACGAGCGACGCCGGGAGATGGCGATCCTGCGCTCGGTGGGTGCTCGCCCCTGGCATATCGCCGCGCTATTGATCATCGAGGCGTTCGGCCTCGCCCTCGCGGGCACGCTGCTGGGGCTGGCCCTGCTGTATATCGGCATCGCGATCGCGCAGTCGCCGCTGCAGAGCCTCTACGGCCTTTATCTGCCGCTGGCCTGGCCGAGCGCCTATGAGTGGGGACTGCTCGGCGCTATTCTGCTGGCGGCACTGCTGATGGGCAGCGTGCCGGCCTGGCGGGCCTATCGCCAATCGCTGGCCGATGGCCTGTCGATTCGACTGTGAGGAACCCGATGTCGCGCCTGCTGCTTGCTCTGCTACTGGCCTGTGCAGTCTCTGCCCATGCCGATGACGTCCGCGATCTACAGTGGTCGGAGCTGATTCCCGAGGGCGCGCCGCCACCACCGCCGCCAATGGCCATGCATGACATGTCGCAGCTGGCCGATGCACTCGCTGCCGAGGCTGGGCCGGCTGCCGCACAACAGTCGCCGGCCGCGCCAGTGGTCGAAGCGCTCGATGGGCAGATGGTGAAGCTGCCGGGGTATATCGTGCCGCTGGACATGACCGAGGAAGGGCGCGTCATCGAATTCCTGCTGGTGCCCTACTTCGGCGCCTGCATTCATGTGCCCCCGCCGCCATCCAACCAGATCGTGCATGCCACCAGCGAGCTGGGCGTGCGGGTGGAAGCGCTATATGAACCCTTCTGGATCGAGGGGCCGCTGAGGGTGGAACACGCCAGCAGCGAGCTGGCGGAGGCTGGTTATCGCATGCAGGCACAGAAGATCTATCCCTACGAATTGCAGTAATCACCAGCCGGCAGGTTACGTTCTGCCAGCTCGATCAGTGCGCGCTGGCGATCTGCTTCTCACGCTCGAAACTGAGCTCACCTTCCGCCCACTCGCGCCATTCGCGCACGCGACGACGCTCGGCGCCGGCCCGCTCGGCCTGCTTCAACGCGTCAAGCCCGGCCTGCCAACGAGCCTGTTCCAGCTCGAGCTGCGCCACATTCATCCAGAACTTCGCGCTGCCGGTCTGAGTCGCCAGCTGGCGATAGATCTTCGCGGCCTCGGTGCGCTCGCGGGCCTGCCACCAGAGCATGCCCATGCGCTCCTGGCGACTGGCATTGCTCGGCAGCAAGCGTGACGCCAGCATACCTTCGAGCAGTTTGGCGCCTTGCCATGGCTGCCCAGCGGCACTAGCGAGAGCGACCAGGTTGTCCAGCTCCGCCTCACTGAAGCGCAAGCCCTTCGCGTGCGCAGTGCGCAGCGTCGCCAGCGCGCGATCTTCAGCGCCGGCCATCTGCTGCAGGCCGGCCAGCTGCCGCCAGGCCTTGACCTGATCGGGGTGGCGCAACAGCAGCTTTTGTTGCCAGCGTTCGGCAGCCTGATAGCGCTTGAGCTCGGCGTTGCCGGCAACCAGGAACTGCAGCCAGGTATCGCCCGCCTTCGGGTTCGCCTGCACATAACGCTCGGCCAGCGGCAGCGCCTTGGCATGCTGACCGAGGCCCTGGTAAGCCTGCACCAGCATCTGCAGCACTTCTTCGTTGCCCTGATTAGCCGATCCCAGCAGGCTGACCACCTTGGCGTAGCGACCCTCGACCAGGTTCAGCCGCGCAAGGTTCATCCGCTCGCCGGCCAGCAGCTCTTCGTCCAGCTTGCCGCTGGCCACTGCCTTGTCCAGCCATTCCAGCGCCTGGCGATTATTGCCTTCGGCCCAGGCCAGATAGCCGCGACTGCGCCAGAGCAACGCCTCTTCACCGCTACCGGCCTTGGCGCTGACGCCCTCCAGCGCCTTGCGCGCAGTGGCATAGTCGCCCTTGCTCTGCGCGGTCTGCGCTCGCTCGAGCGCCATGAACACCGCGGGGTCGATGGCCTGGGCGGCCTGGGCCGAAGCGGAGAGAAAAAGCGACAGCACGAGCAGCAAACGAAGCATCTCAGCGTTCTCCTTGCAGGCGGAAGTGCAGGGTTTTCACGGCTTCACGGGATACCGGTGCACCGTTTTCGGTACGCGGCGCGAAACGCCAGCGGGCCGCCGCGCGCCGGGCCTCGCGATCGAACACGTTACGAGGCGAGGCTTCCAGCACGCGGATGTTCTCCACCCGCCCCTGCGGGTTGATGGTGAACGCCAGTTTGATATGCCCTTCGATGCCCTGTTGCCGCGCACGGTAGGGATACTCCGGACGTACATCATTGAGCGGCATCACTTCCTGCTCCGGGCCGCCGGGCTTGCCCGCCGCTTCGACTGCCGCACTGGCCGGCGCTGGCGCCGCGGCCGGGGCACTCTGTGCCGCCGTCAGGCCGGACAGACTGGGCGCCGGAGCGGTGGCGACCGATACGCCTGCGTCGATGTTCGGCAGGTCGAGGTCGAGCTTGGGCAGATTGGCGTCTGGCGTCGCCATATTCGGCGTCGGTGGCGTCGGCGGTTGCGGCGTCTTCGGCTGCGGCGGCTGTGGCGCCTGCTGACGTGAGCGCGTGGCGGTGTCCTCGTTGCGCCCATCCATGCGCACGAAATTGGCAATCGCCAATGGATCTTCCTCAATCTTGCTGCGCGGGGGATTGACCATGCTCAGCATCAGGGCGAACAGCAGCAACGCCACCACACAGGCGGCGATGAAGGCCAGACTGAAACGGACCAGCCGCGGTTGCATCAGCGCGACCCCGTGCTGGCGGCCAGTGCAACGTCTTGCACGCCGGCCTGACGCGCCTGGTCCATGACCTGCACCACCAGGCCGGTGCGCGCATCCTGGTCAGCCTGGACGACCACCGCGCCCTCCGGCTGATCCACGCGCAGACGCTCGACATGCGCCCGCACACTGCGTACGTCAACCACCTGCTTGTCGATCCAGACCTGGCCATCGGCCGTGACGGCGATGAGGATATTGCCCTTGTCCTGGGTGCTGGCGGTGTCCGCCTGCGGGCGCTGGACTTCGACACCGGATTCCTTGATGAAGGAGCTGGTGACGATGAAGAAGATCAGCATGATGAAGACCACATCGAGCATCGGCGTGAGATCGATGCCGGTATCTTCTTCCTGCTGGTAATGATGACGGCGCATACGCATCCCGCTAATCCTCAGTCGTGACGCAGCTGGTCAGCCAGCCGGTCGAGAGACTGGCGCGCGATTCGCTCTAGGCGCGCCAGACTGAACAATCCTGTAATGGCCAGCACCATGCCGGCCATGGTCGGCAGGGTCGCCTGCCAGACACCCGCGGCCATGCCGCGTGGGTTGCCGGAGCCACTGAGCGCCAGCACGTCGAAAACCGCGATCATGCCGCTGACCGTACCGAGCAAGCCAAGCAGCGGATACATCGCCACCAGAGTCTTGCTCAGCCGTAGCGGTCCGGACAACTGCTGCTGAGCCTGCGCCAGCCAGGCCGAACGCACCGCACGCTGCCAGCTACCAGGCTCATCGGCCATCTGCGCCCAGGCCTGCCGACGCGATTCGACCCAGTGCGGGAAGACCCGCCGCATGAACCAGAGGCGCTCGAAGACCAGTGTCCAATACAGTACGCACAGGCCGGCCAGCGCCCACATCACCACGCCGCCGGCAGCCATGAAATCGAGCAGCGCGTGACCGCTGTCGATCAGACCCAGCCAGTGAGCGCGCAGATCAGTCACGGCGTGGCGCCCCCGACAGGTGCAGCGCGATGAGGCCGGCGCTCTGCTGCTCCAGCAACTGGATCAGCGCCTTGCTACGGCTGGCCAGCAGGCTGTGCAGGAACAGCAGCGGAATCGCCACCACCAGGCCCAGCACCGTGGTTACCAGCGCCTGGGAGATGCCGTCGGCCATCAGCCGCGAGTCGCCGCCACCGCTCTGGGTGATGGCCTGAAAAGTGATGATCATGCCGGTCACGGTCCCCAGCAGGCCGAGCAGCGGAGCAACGGCCGCCAGCAGCTTGAGCAGCGGCTGACCGCGCTCCAGCGGCGGGGTCTCCTGGAGGATCGCCTCGTCCAGCTTGAGCTCGAGGGTCTCCAGATCCGACAACTGTGGCTTCGGCCCCAGCACGCCGATGATGCGGCCGAGCGGATTGTCGTCGCGCGGCTGGTTCAGCTCGCGCATCTGGCTGCCCACCTTGCGACCGACGCCACCCAGATACACCATGCGCCAGATCGCCAGCAGCAGGCCGACGGCACCGAGCACCAGAATGACGCCACCCACCAGACCACCCTGCTTGACGCGATCCCACAGGTCCGGCTGGCGTTGCAGCTGGGCGATCAGCGTGCCGCGGCTCGGATCCACCGGCAATGTAGCCAGCGCATCGGAGCTGCTCAGATAGTCTTCGATCAAACCCTGACCGGACGGCTGGCGTGTCGGTACCAGCAGCTCGCCGGCATCGGCGTCGTAGCGCAGGAAGGCCTCGTCGGTGAATGCGGAAAAGCTGCCGACCCGCAGTACCGGCTGCTCGCTGCGCGCGCCATCGGTGCCCACCACCGGCAGCGGTACGCGCTCGACGCGGCCGCTGGCCGCCAGGTCTTCCAGCAGGGTCATCCAGAACGCATCGAGGTCATCGGCCGACGGCAGCGCGCGGCTTTCCGCCAGGCTACGCAGCTGGGTCAGGCGCTCGGGATACTGGGCGTTGAGCAGACTGTCCTGCCACTGGCCAGCGATGTCACCTGCACTCTGGCGCACGACGCCGAACAGCTCACCCAGATGGCCAACACGCTGCGCCAGGAGTTTTTCCTGCTCGGCCAGCTCGGCCTCCTGGCGATCGAAGTCGGCCTTCAGGCGCTCGGCCTCGACCTTCTGCTCGGCCAGTGCGGCACGGGCACGGGAAAGCAGTTGCTGCTGCTCGCCACGATCACGAACGAAGGCCTGCTCGCGGGCCTGCATGGCGCTGACCTCGGCGGCACGGTCGCTGCGAATGCGCTCGAGCAGCTGGTCGGGACTGAGCGTTTCTGCCGAATGAGCCGTGAGGGGCAACAGCACGACAAGAAGGAGGGAAAACAGACGGCTCATTGCGCGGCCTCCTCGGCCAGGGTCTTCACGGGCAATTGCAGGTAGGCCGGAGCCTGTTGCTGACGGGCGATGGCGATGGCCTGCGTAAGCGGTCGGCGGGCGCTGCCGTCGAGCACTTCCCAGGCGCGCGTCCGCGGATTCCACCAGCCGCTCTCGTGAGCATCGAGAGTCTGGTAATAGAGCATCACTCGACCGAGCCGCAGGAATTCGACGCTGCGTGACTCCGCGTCGCCCGGCAGCTCGCCACGCCAGGCTTCCAGCGTGCGACCGTAATCGCTTTCGATCTGATAGGCCTCGAGGATGCGCCGGTACTTTTCCGCCAGGCTGACGTCGGCGCGTGGCAGTAGGTCCTGCAGGCCGGCCAGACGGTCGGCACGCTCATCGGGGAGGAACGGCAGATCGGCCGCGATGAATTCCCCCAGCACCTCGACCATACGGCTCATCTGCGGCGTAACGGCTTCCTGGGTGCGCTCGATGCTGTCCAGCTGGCGCTGAAAGCCCACCAGCTCCTTGTTCTGCGCCGCGGTCAGCTCCTGCAACTGCTTGTTGTAGGCCTTCAGCGCTTCGGTCTGCTGCAAAGCACTGCGGTACTCGTTGAGCATCTCGCGAGTGGCGTCGTCGAGCTGGTCGATCCGCGCCTGCGAGGCCTTCGCCTCCGCAGACAAACGCTCGCTCTCATCCAGCGCAGCATCCAGCGGTGCCGCGGACAGCGACCCGGCATAAAGCTGAAGACAGCACGGCAGCACGGCAACCGCCAGCAGGCGGGGAAAGAAGGAAGGCATTGAAGGGTCCTTGCAGACGGTCGTTAACTCAAAAGAGAAACATTATCATCTGTGAGTTGACGCAAAGCAACCCGGGCGTTTCGTCGCAGTCGAGGCGGCGTTTTTCATTGAGCTGGATCAAAAAGCCCCAGCGCTCAGCACCTACCATGGCGCCCAATCGCATTCCAACAAACGGAGCATCATCATGCGCAAGACCCTGTTCACCGCTTCCGCGCTGGCCCTGGCGCTGGCCGCACCCTTCGCCCAGGCTTTCGAAGCCGGGGACATCATCGTTCGCGCTGGTGCTATTACCGTTGATCCGCACGAAGATAGCAGTGACATCAACCATGCCGTTCTCGGCGACGTCGCTGGCTCCAAAGCTACGCTGGACAGCAATACTCAGCTGGGCCTGAACTTCGCCTACATGGTCACCGACAAGGTGGGTATTGAACTGTTGGCCGCAACTCCTTTCAGTCACGACGTTGGCGTGAAGGGAATGCCAGGACCATATGCAGGCCTGAACGGCAAGCTGGGCAGCCTCAAGCACCTGCCGCCGACCCTCAGCGTTATCTACTACCCGCTGGACAAGACCTCAGCGTTCCAGCCTTATGTCGGTGCCGGCATCAACTACACTTGGTTCTTCGACACCGAACTGAGCAGCAGCGCCGAAGACAAAGGTTTTAGCGGACTGGACATGAAGGACTCTTGGGGCCTGGCCGCTCAAGTTGGCATGGACTATATGCTGACCGACAACATCATGCTGAACGCTCAGCTTCGCTATATCGACATCGACACGACCGGCACCACTTACTTGGCTGGCGACAAAGTCAAAGTCGACGTAGACGTCGACCCCTTCGTCTACATGGTCGGTCTCGGCTACAAGTTCTGACGTAACCGGCCCAGCCGGATCGCAGACAGACAAAAGGCGCCTAGGGCGCCTTTTGTGCTTTCAGAGTTTGCAACCTACAAACCCAACAGCTTCGCCAACCCTTCCCGCATGCCGGTCGGCGGTTCCGGCAGACGATAGCGCTGCACTAGCCGGGCATTATTCGCCCGCGAATGTCGAATATCCCCCGGCCGCGCGGCCTGATAGCTCACCTCGGGAAGCCCGCCCAACACGTCACCGATGGCCGCTAGCAGCTGATTCAGAGAAGTGGCCTGATTCAGCCCAACATTCACCGCGCCCTCCACTGCCTCGGGCGACTCCAGCGCCTGCACCAACACCTCGACCAGATCGGCAACGTAGAGAAAATCGCGCGTCTGCTCGCCATCGCCGAACACCGCAATCGGCAAACCCTTCTGCGCCCGCTCGGTGAAGATGCTGATCACACCGGAATACGGTGACGATGGATCCTGCCGCGGCCCGAAGATATTGAAGAAACGGAACACCACCGGCTCCAGACCATGCTGGCGCCGATAGAAATCCAGGTAGTGCTCGCTGGCTAGCTTGTCCGCGGCATAGGGTGTCAGGGGCGCCATCGGCGTCTCTTCGTCGATGGCTTGGCCTTCGCCATTGTTGCCATAGACCGCCGCACTCGAGGCGAACAGCACACGTTTCACACCCGCCTCGCGCATCGCCTCGCACAGATTCAGCGTGCCAATCAGGTTGCTCTGGTGCGTACGGAATGGATCATCCACCGACGCCTGCACCGACGCCACCGCGGCCAGATGCACCACCGCCCGACATCCCTGCACCGCACGACGCACGCAATCGGCATCGGCGACATCGCCGACTATCAGCTCGACGCGTGTATCTTGCGGCAGGTTTTCGCGCTTGCCGGTCGAGAGATTGTCCAGCACACGAACGGCATAGCCGCGCGCCAGCAACGCATCGACCAGGTTCGATCCAATGAACCCGGCACCGCCGGTGACCAGAATCGGGGCATCAGCCATGACGGTAGTAACGCTCCAACAGGTTCGGCAACCCGGTGCGCCAGGCGCGAGGCTTGATGCCGAAAGTGGTAAAAATCTTCTTGCAGGCGAGTACGCCGTGCTGCGGCTCGGCTGCGGCATCCGAACAGGCGGCATGCGCCACGGCCGTCAGATTCGCCGTTGTGACGTCGCGATACTTGCCGGCCTCGCCGAGCAACGCCTGGGCGACCAGCAACGGGGTGGAAGCCTCATGTCCGCCGTAGTGATAGGTACCCCACAGCGGAGCCTGGCAGTCGAGCTGCTTCAATACCGCAAGGATCACACGCGCGGCATCGTCGACAGGTGTCGGATTGCCGCGCCGGTCATCCGCCAGCAGTATCGCCTCGCTCTGCTCGAGTCGTTGCAGCACGCGCCCTAGAACACCGTCCCGACTGTCATCGAGCAACCAGCCAAAACGCAGCAGGACATGTCGCGGGCATAGCGAACGCACACTCTGCTCGATGCGCCAAAGCGCCCTGCCTCGTGCATCCAGCGGCGCCACTTCGTCCTTTTCGCTATAGGCCGTGGTTCGGGCACCGTCGAATACCCGGTAGCTCGATGGCTGCAACAGGACGAAATCATGGTGCTGACAGAGTTCGGCGAGCCGCTCGACCGCACGCTCCTGTGCGGCGAGCGCCGGCTCGTTGGGCTGTCCGCTCTGAAACCAGTCGTAATAGTAGGCAAGGTTGACCACGACATCCGGACGGTTGTCGTCGAGCAACTGGGTAAGACTGGCGGCGTCCCAGCCCTGAGCGGGCGGTCGCGGCGCGAGGAAGCCTATGTCTTCCTCGGCGCCGAGGCGGATGAGCGCCTGGCCCAGGGCATTGCCGCCGCCCAACAGCATCAGGCGCATTCGCATTCAGATAACTCTAAAAGGGGATGTCGTCGTCGAAGCTGTCGTAGTCCGGTGCCGGCTGCTGCCGCGCAGCGGGCTGCTGCGGCTGGGCCTGCTGACGCGGCGCCTGCTGCGGCTCACGCTGCTGCGGGCGAGCCTGACGCGGCGCATCGTCGGAACTGCCGCCACGGCCACCGAGCAGCTGCATGGTGCCGTTCATGTCGACGACTATTTCGGTGGTGTAGCGCTTGACGCCGTCCTTCTCCCACTCGCGGGTCTGCAGGCGTCCCTCGATGTAGCATTGCGAACCCTTGCGCAGGTATTCGCCGGCGATCTCGGCAACCTTGCCGAACAACACCACGCGATGCCACTCGGTACGCTCCTGAAGCTGGCCGGTCTGCTTGTCCTTCCAGCTATCGGTGGTTGCCAGCGTGATGTTGGTCACCGCATTGCCATTGGGCATGTAGCGGGTTTCCGGGTCGCCGCCGACATTGCCGATCAAGATGACTTTATTCACCCCTCTGGCCATGGGTAACTCCTCATTGGAACGTTGAATTGGATGGATTCACCGATGGCGGTTGTACCGCCAGCAAAGCCGATGACCGCGAATCTTACCTCAGCCACCCCTGACGGCCAACCGACGCACTTTCATGTTGCGCGGCACTATGCAGCCGCGAACAGGCGCCTCAGGCAACCAGGCGATCAAGAGCTTCACGATCCAGCTGCTGCGTATCGACCTTGATATAGGCCGCCGCCTCGTCGGCAACGATGAGCACGTCGCTAACACCGGCGACTTGTAGCAAGTCACGCCCAAGTCCTGCGTTGGCCAGCGCTCCGGCCGACAGTGGCAAGCGCAGGCTCGTTACATAAGGAGGTTCGCGCATGCTGAAGGCCACCACGAACCACAACGCGCAAAGTGCAGCGCAACCGGCGAACACCAGCGCCAGGCCACCCTGCTGATAGAGCATGCCGCCCAGCACGCCACCGAGACCGGCACCGAGAAACTGACTGGTGGAGTAGACGCCCATCGCGGTGCCCTTGCCGCCGGCCGGCGCGACCTTGCTGATCAACGAAGGCAGCGACGCTTCCAGCAGATTGAACGCGATGAAGAACCCCACCATGCCGACGACCAGCATCCACAAGCCATTTCCGAACCACCAGAAGAACAGCTCGCAGAGCAGCAACGCGGAGACCGCGCCCAACAGCACGCGGCGCATCTGGCGCTTCTTCTCGCCATAAATAATGAAGGGAATCATGCCGAAGAATCCGACCAGCAGTGCCGTGAGGTAGACCCACCAATGCTCTTCCTTGGGCAATGCGCCCTGCTCGACCAATGCCAGCGGCAGCGCGACGAAGCTGGCCATCAGGATCGCGTGCAGCGCCAGAATACTGAAATCCAGACGCAGCAGATCAGGATGGCGCAGCGTCAGGCCGAGTGCCTGCTTGGCGACGCCCGATTCGCGATGGCGCACATGCGCATGGGCCTTGGGCAGCGCCGCGACGATGACTCCGCCAAGCAACGCCATGCCGGCGGTTACCCAGAACAGCCCGGAGAGACCGAAGGCACGGGTCAGCAACGGCCCGACGATCATCGCGACAGCGAAGGAAAAACCGATGCTCACGCCGATCAGCGCCATTGCCTTGGTCCGATGCTGTTCGCGGGTCAGGTCCGAGAGCAGCGCCATCACTGCAGCGGAAATCGCCCCCGCCCCTTGCAGGATGCGCCCGGCGATGACGCCCCAGATGCTGTCGGACATCGCCGCGAGCGCCGCTCCAGCGGCGAAGATCAGCAGGCCGAAATAGATGATAGGCAAGCGACCAATACGATCGGAAAGAATACCGAAGGGAATTTGCAGCAGCGCCTGGGTCAAACCATAGGCACCTATCGCAAGACCGATCAGGGTCGGCGTAGCGCCTTCCAGGTCCATGCCGTAGGTTGCCAGCACGGGCAAAACCATGAACATGCCGAGCATGCGAAAAGCGAAAACCAGGGCCAGCCCGGAAGCTGCGCGTTTTTCGCTGGCGCTCATGCGCTCGCTGTAGGGGTCCTGCATGGAGGGTCTCGCTTGTATGAACCGGCGGCGATTCTAGCAGCCCTACCCTGTTCGGCACAGGCGCGCGGTTTTGCCGCGACTATCACCCCGGCCGTATACTTTCGGGTTTCCGCCCGCCACGCGAGGCTGTTTTGGACAAGATTCTGATTCGTGGGGCCCGCACCCACAACCTGAAGAACATCGACCTCACCCTGCCGCGCGACAAGCTGATCGTCATCACCGGCTTGTCCGGTTCTGGCAAATCATCGTTGGCATTCGACACTCTCTACGCAGAAGGCCAGCGCCGTTACGTCGAATCGCTTTCGGCGTATGCGCGCCAGTTCCTCTCGATGATGGAAAAGCCCGACGTCGACACCATCGAGGGGCTCTCCCCGGCGATCTCCATCGAGCAGAAATCGACCTCGCACAACCCGCGCTCCACCGTGGGCACCATCACCGAGATCTACGACTACCTGCGTCTGCTCTATGCGCGGGTCGGCACGCCGCGCTGTCCAGATCACGATGCCCCGTTGGAAGCGCAGACGGTCAGCCAGATGGTCGACCAGGTGCTGGCACTGCCCGAAGGCCGCAAGCTGATGCTGCTGGCCCCGGTCATCCGCGAACGCAAGGGCGAGCACCTGGCCGTGTTCGACGAACTGCGTGCTCAGGGTTTCGTGCGCGCCCGCGTCAACGGGCGGCTGTACGAGCTCGACGAGCTACCCAAGCTGGACAAGCAGAAGAAACACTCGATCGACGTGGTGGTGGATCGCTTCAAGGTTCGCGGCGACCTGCAGCAGCGCCTGGCCGAATCCTTCGAAACGGCGCTCAAGCTGGCCGATGGCATCGCCCTGGTCGCCTCCATGGAAGAGGACGACGACAGCGAGGAAATGATCTTCTCCGCACGCTTCGCCTGCCCGATCTGCGGCCACTCGATCAGCGAGCTTGAGCCCAAGCTGTTCTCCTTCAACAACCCAGCCGGCGCCTGCCCCACCTGTGACGGCCTGGGCGTGAAGCAGTTCTTCGACGCCAAGCGCCTGGTCAATGGGGAGCTGACCCTGGCCGAAGGCGCCATACGCGGCTGGGACCGGCGCAACGTTTACTATTTCCAGATGCTCGGCTCACTGGCCTCGCATTATGGCTTCAGCCTCGACGAGCCTTTCGACTCACTGGCCGCCGATCATCAGAAGTCCATCCTGCGCGGCAGCGGCCGTGAGAATGTCGAGTTCCGCTACCTCAACGACCGCGGCGATATCGTCAAGCGTTCGCACCCGTTCGAAGGCATCGTTCCCAACCTGGAACGCCGCTACCGCGAAACCGAATCCAATTCGGTTCGCGAAGAGCTCGCCAAATACCTGAGCACCCAGCCCTGCCCGGACTGCCGCGGCACGCGTCTGCGCCGCGAAGCACGCCACGTGTGGGTTGGCGACAAGACCCTGCCTGCGGTCACGGCCATGCCCATCGGCGACGCCACCGACTACTTCGGCGTCCTCTCGCTCAGCGGACGACGCGGCGAGATCGCCGACAAGATTCTCAAGGAGATCCGCGAACGCCTGCAGTTCCTGGTCAACGTCGGCCTGGATTATCTGACCCTGGATCGCAGCGCCGACACCCTGTCCGGCGGCGAAGCCCAGCGTATTCGCCTGGCCAGTCAGATCGGCGCCGGCCTGGTTGGGGTGATGTACATCCTCGACGAACCTTCGATCGGCCTGCATCAGCGCGACAACGAACGCTTGCTGGGCACCCTTCGCCACCTGCGCGACATCGGCAATACGGTGATCGTCGTGGAGCATGACGAGGATGCGATCCGTCTCGCCGACTACGTCGTAGACATCGGTCCAGGTGCCGGCATACATGGCGGCCGCATCGTCGCTGAAGGCACACCTGACGAGGTGATGGCGCACCCGGATTCGCTGACCGGCAAGTACCTCTCTGGCCGGGTGAAGATCAACTATCGGCCTGAGCGCACCCGCCGTGATCCGAAGATGCTGCTCAAGCTCAAGGGCGCGCGTGGCAACAACCTGCGCAACGTCGACCTGGAGATTCCGGTCGGCCTGCTCACCTGCATCACCGGTGTGTCGGGCTCGGGCAAATCAACGCTGATCAACAACACGCTGTTCCCGATCACGGCGACTGCACTCAATGGCGCGACCACGCTGGAAGTAGCCCCGCACGACAGCTTCGATGGGCTGCAGCATCTGGACAAGGTGGTGGACATCGATCAGAGCCCGATCGGCCGCACACCGCGCTCCAACCCGGCGACCTACACGGGGCTGTTCACGCCGATTCGCGAGCTGTTTGCCGGCGTGCCGGAAGCGCGCTCACGCGGCTACGGCCCGGGCCGCTTCTCTTTCAACGTCAAGGGCGGACGCTGTGAAGCCTGCCAGGGCGACGGCGTGATCAAGGTGGAAATGCACTTCCTGCCCGACATCTACGTGCCCTGCGACGTGTGCAAGGGCAAGCGCTACAACCGCGAAACGCTGGAGGTGAAGTACAAGGGCAAGAGCATCACCGAAGTGCTCGACATGACTATCGAGGAAGCCCGCGAGTTCTTCGATCCGGTGCCGGCCGTCGCGCGAAAACTGCAGACGCTGATGGATGTTGGGCTGTCCTACATCAAGCTGGGGCAGAGTGCGACGACCCTGTCTGGCGGTGAGGCGCAGCGCGTCAAGCTGTCCCGCGAGCTGTCCAAGCGTGACACGGGCAAGACGCTGTACATTCTTGATGAACCCACCACCGGCCTGCATTTCGCCGATATCCAGCAGCTGCTCGACGTACTGCACCGTCTGCGCGACCACGGCAATACGGTCGTGGTGATCGAGCACAACCTTGACGTCATCAAGACGGCCGACTGGCTGGTGGATCTCGGCCCGGAAGGCGGCTCGAAGGGTGGCCAGATAATCGCCTGCGGTACGCCGGAAGAGGTGGCAGGCATGGCCCAGTCTCATACCGGTCATTTCCTCAAACCGTTACTCGAGCGCGACCGCTCGGCGGGTTGATCATCGCGTCGGCAGCCGTTTCGGCAACAAGCGCAAGCGCAGCGGGGTCCACTACGGATCCCGCCGGGCAGTTGGGCGGGACACTCTCAGCCCGATAAGCAGAAATCCTGATGCGAATTGCGCTTGCTGCCTGCTTGCTTGGCGCCGGCCTGCTACCCGGTCTCGCCGCTGCTGCCCAACCCAACGGCCCTTGGATCACCAATGAGCAGAACGTCTCGCTGGAGGCGTTCATGAGCAACAACCAGCTGTACGATCAGCTCAACGCACTTTCACGACGCTTCCCGGATGCCCTGCGACTAGAACAGGCCGGCAGCAGCAACGAAGGCCGGCCAATCTGGCTGGCCAGGCTGGGTAATTCAGACAAACCAGCCGTGATGATCATCACCCAACAGCACGGAAACGAACCTCACGGCACCGAAGCGGCGGTCAATCTGATAAAACGCCTTGCCTCGGGCGGGGCCTTGTCCCGCCAGGTACTGGATAATCTGCAGGTGCTGATCGTGCCGAGGGTCAACCCGGACGGCGCCGAGCGTTTCAGTCGCGGCAACATGGATTTCAGCGCCCCGCAAACCAGCGCTGACTGCCTGCGCGCCGATGGCACCCTGAATCCTGCCAAGTTGGATCAGCACCTCGGCGCCAACGTGACCGCCTTCAACAATGCCGACGGCCAACGCCGATTTAGCTACGACATCAACCGCTACCACTGGACAGACTGGAGCAAGAGCACGCAGATACGCTGCAATCCAGGCCTGGCCAGTGAGTGGCACTTCAACCCAGGGCAGAACCCGGTGCCCGAAGCGGTTGCGGTACGCGGCATCTATGACCGTTACCGTCCCATCTGGCTGGTAGATGTGCATAATCAGAACCCTGCCGTGGTACTCGAGGATGTGGATCCTGAAGTGAACCGCCCGGGACGCCAGGTGACCGGCTCTATCACCTGGCCAACTCACCCGGATGTCGCCCCGGAAGCGGTAGCACTGTCGAAGCAGCTGGCAATCGTGATGAAGCAGCGCTCCACGCAGCTTGGCTTCATGGAAATCACCAACTACTACTATGAGCACCCCAGCGGCGATGTCCGCCGCGGCGGCGGCGACCCAGGCATTGCCCGAAACGCATACGGCCTGCTGGGGACCGAGCGACTGGCCGCCGGCGAAACAGGCCCATTTGGCGGCAGCGTGCTCATGGAATCGGCGGATTGAACAGTCGCGGCCAGAAGTCTGCCGGCATGCTGCGCAACAATGTGCGTGAAATGCTTGAGGCCGTACTTGTCGCAACTGCCGACGGCAGTCTGACGGCGATCGATCCGGCAGAGGCCGATCGCCTTCTGCCACCCGGACAGGAGAGCGATAAGCCGCTCAACAATCCCCACGAATAGCGCTGAAGAGACAAGAAAGCCCGCAGCACTCGCTGCGGGCTTCTCGATCTTGCGGATACCGCGAATCGCTTATGCCGGCACTTCCGACAACGGAATATCCAGGGCGGCGGCAATACCTGCTCCATAGGCCGGATCAGCCCTCAGGCAGTGGCTGATGTGGCGAATCTTGATATGACGCGCCACTCCCTGCATCGACCGAGCGGTATTTTCGAACAACCGCTGCTGTTCATCAGCCTTCATCAAGCGGAACAGGTTGCCCGGCTGAGTGAAGTAATCGGCGTCGTCGGCACGGTAGTCGTAACGATCCGCCGCCCCCTCGAGAGCCAGCGGTGGCTCGCTGAAGTCAGGCTGTTCCTGCCACTCGCCATAGGTATTCGGCTCGTAATGCAGACGACCGCCCTGATTGCCATCTACGCGCATGGCACCATCGCGATGGTAGCTGTGGACCGGGCAACGCGGAGCGTTGACCGGAATCTGATGGTGATTCACCCCCAGCCGGTAGCGTTGCGCATCCCCGTAGGAGAAAAGACGGCCCTGCAACATACGGTCTGGAGAGAAGCTGATGCCCGGAACGACATTCGCCGGCGTGAATGCCGCCTGCTCGACATCCTGGAAGTAGTTGTCGGGATTGCGGTTGAGTTCGTAATAGCCGACCTCGATCAATGGGTAGTCAGCATGCGGCCAGACCTTGGTGAGGTCGAACGGATGGTACGGCACCTTGGCGGCGTCGGCCTCCGGCATTATCTGCACATACATCGTCCAACGTGGATATTCGCCACGCTCGATGGCCTCGAACAGATCGCGCTGCGAACTCTCCCGGTCATTGGCAACGATGGCTGCAGCCTCGGCGTCGGTGAGATTCTTGATGCCCTGCTGGGTCCGAAAGTGAAACTTCACCCAGAAACGCTCGTTGTTCGGACTGATGAAGCTGTAGGTGTGCGAACCGAAACCGTGCATATGGCGGTACGACGCCGGAATGCCCCGATCACCCATGACATAGGTGATCTGGTGCAAGGCCTCAGGCAGCCCGGTCCAGAAGTCCCAGTTGTTGTTCGCGCTGCGCATGTTGGTGCGCGGATCGCGTTTTACTGCGTGGTTGAGGTCCGGAAACTTCAGCGGATCGCGGAAAAAGAACACCGGGGTGTTATTGCCCACCATGTCCCAGTTGCCTTGCTCGGTGTAGAACTTCAGTGCGTAACCACGAATGTCACGCTCGGCGTCGGCCGCGCCGCGCTCACCGGCGACGGTAGAGAAGCGGGCGAACAACGGGGTGCGCTTACCAACCTCGGAAAACAGCTTGGCTTTGGTGTAGCGGGTGATGTCATGGGTGACGACGAACTCGCCAAACGCGCCGGAACCTTTCGCGTGCATACGACGCTCCGGAATCACCTCGCGGTCGAAATGAGCGAGCTTCTCTAGAAACCATACGTCCTGAAGCAGCATGGGACCACGGCGGCCCGCAGTCATGGAGTTCTGGTTTTCGGATACCGGCGCACCGGCAACGGTTGTGAGCTTCGGCTTGTCAGTCATGGTTGCAGCTCCTTGGTATTCAATAGCTTCCAGGGTCTTGGTAAGTACCTGCTGGTTGAATGCCATCATAGGAAGCAAGCGCAACGGCGACTAATGATGAAGATCAACGCCCCTTATAGAGCCAGTCTCTCAGAATCCTTTGGGCATAAAAAAACCGAGCCAAAAGGCTCGGTTTTTAATTGCTGCTACCGATCTTACTCGGCGGCTTCCACTTCACCAGTGACCGGACGGTCAACCAGCTCGACGTAAGCCATAGGTGCGTTGTCACCAGCGCGGAAGCCGCACTTGAGGATACGCAGATAGCCGCCCTGACGGGTGGCGTAACGCTTGCCCAGATCGTTGAACAGCTTGCCTACGGCAGCCTTCGAACGCGTACGGTCGAAAGCCAGACGACGGTTGGCGACGCTGTCTTCCTTAGCCAGGGTGATCAGCGGCTCGGCAACGCGACGCAGCTCCTTGGCCTTGGGCAGGGTGGTCTTGATCAGTTCGTGCTCGAACAGCGACACCGCCATGTTTTGGAACATGGCCTTGCGGTGGGCGCTGGTGCGGCTCAGGTGACGGCCACTTTTACGATGACGCATGATTGAAATTCCTTACCAAACGTTCAGTTCGGTTACTGGGGGCGATCAGGCAGTGGCCTTATCGTCCTTCTTGAGACTTGCCGGCGGCCAGTTATCCAGACGCATACCGAGGGACAAACCACGCGAAGCCAGAACGTCCTTGATCTCAGTCAGGGACTTCTTGCCCAGATTCGGCGTCTTCAACAGCTCTACTTCGGTGCGCTGAATCAGATCACCAATGTAGTAGATGTTTTCCGCCTTCAGGCAGTTGGCCGAACGTACGGTCAGCTCCAGGTCATCAACCGGACGCAACAGGATCGGATCGATCTCGTCTTCCTGCTCGATTACAACCGGCTCGCTGTCGCCCTTGAGGTCGACGAACGCAGCCAGCTGCTGCTGCAGGATGGTCGCTGCACGACGGATCGCCTCTTCGGGATCCAGGGTGCCGTTGGTTTCCAGGTCAATGACCAGTTTGTCCAGGTTGGTGCGCTGCTCGACACGAGCATTCTCGACCACGTAAGCCACGCGACGAACCGGGCTGAAAGTGGCGTCGAGCTGCAGACGACCGATGCTACGGCTCTCGTCTTCATCGCTCTGACGCGCATCAGCAGGCTCGTAACCGCGGCCGCGAGCGACCTTGAGCTTCATGTTGAGCGAGCCGTTGGCCGCCAGATTGGCGATCAGGTGATCGCCATTGACGATTTCGACATCGTGATCCAGCTGGATATCGGCAGCGGTAACAGCGCCCGCGCCCTTCTTCACCAGGCTCAAGGTCACTTCATCACGGCCGTGCAGCTTGATGGCGATACCTTTGAGGTTGAGCAGGATTTCGATGACATCTTCCTGCACGCCCTCGATGGCGCTGTACTCGTGGAGCACACCGTCGATCTCGGCCTCGACCACAGCGCAGCCGGGCATGGAGGACAACAGAATACGACGCAGCGCGTTGCCAAGGGTGTGGCCAAAACCACGCTCGAGGGGCTCGAGAGTGATCTTGGCACGGGTCGGACTGACCACCTGCACATCGATATGGCGGGGGGTCAGGAACTCATTTACCGAACTCTGCATGGATACACCTATTTTCTAGCCCTTACTTGGAGTAGAGCTCGACAATCAGGTTTTCGTTGATGTCGGCGGACAGATCGCTGCGAGCCGGAACATTCTTGAAAACACCGGATTTCTTGTCGGCATCTACTTCGACCCATTCAACGCGACCGCGCTGAGCGCACAGTTCGAGGGCCTGGGCGATACGCAGCTGGTTACGGCACTTCTCACGAACAGCCACTACGTCACCGGCCTTGACCTGGTAAGACGGAATGTTCACGGTCTGACCGTTGACGCTGATTGACTTGTGCGAGACCAGCTGACGCGATTCGGCACGAGTAGAGCCGAAGCCCATGCGGTACACGACGTTGTCCAGACGGCACTCGAGCAGCTGCAGCAGATTCTCACCGGTAGCGCCCTTACGGCTGGCTGCTTCCTTGTAATAACCACTGAACTGACGCTCCAGCACACCGTAGATGCGGCGTACCTTCTGCTTTTCACGCAGCTGGGTGCCGTAATCGGACAGACGTCCGCGACGCTGACCGTGAACACCCGGCGGGGTTTCGATATTGCACTTGGATTCGAGCGCGCGCGCACCACTCTTCAGGAAGAGATCGGTGCCTTCACGACGAGACAGTTTGCACTTGGGACCAATATAACGAGCCATTCTTCACTGTCTCCTGATTACACGCGGCGCTTCTTCGGCGGACGGCACCCGTTATGCGGGATAGGCGTCACGTCGGTGATGCTGGCGATTTTATAACCACATGCGTTCAAAGCACGCACGGCGGACTCCCGACCCGGACCTGGGCCCTTGACGTTGACGTCGAGGTTCTTCAGGCCGTACTCCAGCGCAGCCTGGCCAGCGCGCTCTGCAGCGATCTGGGCAGCGAACGGAGTGCTCTTACGCGAGCCGCGGAAACCGGAACCACCCGAAGTAGCCCAGGACAACGCATTGCCCTGACGATCGGTGATGGTCACGATGGTGTTGTTGAAAGACGCGTGGATGTGGGCGATGCCATCAACCACTGTCTTTTTGACTTTTTTACGAGGACGAGCAGCAGGTTTTGCCATGACTAAATTCCTGTCGATTCGCTAACGCGATTACTTGCGGATCGGCTTGCGCGGGCCCTTACGGGTACGTGCGTTGGTCTTGGTACGCTGACCGCGAACCGGCAGACCACGACGATGACGCAGGCCGCGATAGCAGCCCAGGTCCATCAAGCGCTTGATTTTCATGTTGACTTCGCGACGCAGGTCGCCTTCAACGATGAACTTGCCGACTTCGCCACGCAGCAGTTCGACCTGCTCGTCGGAAAGATCCTTGATCTTCGCTGCCGGATTCACACCGGTAGCAGCACAGATTTCCTGTGCACGGGTGCGACCAACACCGTAGATGTAGGTCAGCGAGATAACAGTGTGCTTGTTATCCGGAATGTTGACGCCTGCAATACGGGCCATTCAGTGAAACTCCAATTGACAGCTACCTACGCCCCGGAAGCCAAGAAAAGGGCGCGAGATATTAACGCTGTAATAACAAATATTCAACCCGGCAGCGCACTAGCTGCCGGGTTATAACGCCTTACACAATCAGCCTTGGCGCTGCTTGTGACGCGGTTCTGCGCTACAGATCACGCGCACGACACCGTCGCGACGGATGATCTTGCAGTTACGGCACAGCTTTTTAACCGATGCACGAACTTTCATCACCAACTCCTAGAACCTTACGAGCCACCTCAGCGGAGCATTCCACTGCCGTAGCCCTTCAGGTTGGCTTTCTTCATCAGGGAATCGTACTGGTGCGACATGAGGTGTGACTGCACTTGGGACATGAAGTCCATTACAACCACGACCACGATCAGCAACGAGGTCCCACCAAGGTAGAACGGCACGTTGGCTGCGACCACAAGAAACTGTGGCAGCAGGCAGACAGCCGTCATGTACAGGGCGCCGAACATGGTCAAACGAGTCAACACGCCATCAATGTAGCGAGCCGACTGCTCACCAGGACGAATCCCGGGAATAAACGCGCCAGACTTCTTCAGGTTCTCTGCTACGTCTTTCGGATTGAACATCAATGCCGTATAGAAGAAGCAGAAGAAGATGATCCCGGCACTGAACAGCAGAATGTTCAACGGCTGCCCGGGCGCGATCGCCTGCGAAATGTCAGCCAACCAGCCCATGCTCTCTGACTGACCGAACCACTGCCCCAGCGAAGCCGGGAACAGCAGAATGCTGCTGGCAAAGATAGCCGGGATGACCCCTGCCATATTCACCTTCAACGGCAAGTGACTGGTCTGCGCGGCAAAGACCTTACGGCCCTGCTGACGCTTCGCGTAGTGAACCGCGATACGGCGCTGACCACGCTCGATAAACACCACGAAACCGATGATCGCTACAGCGAGCAGGCCGACAGCGAGCAGCGCGAT
This sequence comes from Stutzerimonas stutzeri, assembly GCF_000935215.1. GTDB lineage: Bacteria > Pseudomonadota > Gammaproteobacteria > Pseudomonadales > Pseudomonadaceae > Stutzerimonas. The sequence goes on along the minus strand of NZ_JXXD01000023.1, from coordinate 10,138 downwards.
GATATTGATATCGCCCTGGCGAGCAGACTCGAACGACTGACCGAGCGCACCCGGCAAGCCGGCGACGATACCTGCGAAGATCAACATCGAGATACCGTTGCCAACGCCACGCTCGGTGATCTGCTCACCCAGCCACATCATGAACATAGCACCAGACACGAACGTCGTGATGGCCACGAAGTAGAAGCCGAAATCGTTGCTGAACGCGACACCTTGCCCCGCCAACCCGACCGACATACCGATCGCCTGAACGATGGCCAGCACGAGCGTACCGTAACGCGTGTACTGACTGATCTTGCGACGACCGGCCTCACCTTCTTTCTTCAACTGCTCCAGCTGTGGGCTGACAGCGGTCATGAGCTGCATGATGATCGATGCCGAAATGTACGGCATGATCCCCAAAGCAAAAATACTCATGCGCTCCAGCGCACCACCGGAAAACATGTTGAACAAGCTAAGGATGGTCCCCTCGTTCTGACGGAACAGCTCGGCCAGCCGATCGGGATTTATCCCGGGAACAGGGATGTGTGCGCCAATCCGATAGACGATGATCGCCATGAACAGAAAGCGCAGACGAGCCCAGAGTTCGGACAGACCACCATTACTCAGCGCGGAGAGAGCACCTTGCTTAGCCATTTATTCCTCGAACTTGCCGCCAGCTGCTTCGATAGCCGCACGCGCACCTTTGGTGGCTGCGATACCCTTGAGAGTAACCGCACGACCAACCTCGCCCGACAGCATGATTTTCACGCGCTGTACGTTCTGGTTGATTACGTTGGCGTCTTTCAGGCTTTGCACGGTAACGACATCACCTTCCACCTTGGCCAACTCAGAGGTACGAACCTCAGCGCGATCCATGGCTTTCAGCGAAACGAAACCGAACTTCGGCAGACGACGATGCAGAGGCTGCTGACCACCCTCGAAACCGGGAGCGATCTTGCCGCCGGAACGAGAGGTCTGACCCTTGTGACCACGGCCACAGGTCTTGCCCAGGCCACTACCGATACCACGACCGGGACGCAGCTTTTCGCGACGGGCACCCGGCGCAGAACGCAGATCGTTCAGTTGCATGGCTTAGCCCTCCACACGGAGCATGTAATAAGCCTTGTTGATCATGCCGCGATTTTCAGGAGTATCCTGAACCTCGACGGTGTGACCAATGCGACGCAGGCCAAGACCCTTGACGCACAGCTTGTGATTGGGGATACGACCGCTGACACTCTTGATCAGCGTGACCTTGACGGTGTTAGCCATGATCAGGAAATCTCCTCGACGCTCTTGCCACGCTTGGCAGCAATCGACTCAGGCGACTGCATCGCCTTCAGACCCTTAAAGGTGGCGTGAACCACGTTGACCGGGTTGGTAGAGCCGTAGCACTTGGCCAGTACGTTCTGAACGCCAGCAACTTCCAGAATGGCGCGCATGGCACCACCGGCAATCACGCCGGTACCCTCGGAGGCAGGCTGCATGTAGACCTTGGACGCGCCATGCGCGGCCTTGGTGGCGTACTGCAGAGTAGTGCCATTCAGGTCGACCTGGATCATGTTGCGGCGAGCCGCCTCCATAGCCTTTTGAATAGCAGCCGGTACTTCACGGGACTTGCCACGACCGAAGCCGACACGACCCTTGCCATCACCGACCACAGTCAGCGCGGTGAAGGTGAAGATACGACCACCTTTTACAGTTTTTGCGACGCGGTTAACTTGAACCAGCTTCTCGATGTAGCCTTCGTCGCGCTTTTGCTCGTTATTTGCCATAACTTAGAACTCCAGCCCGCCTTCACGAGCAGCTTCAGCCAGTGCCTTGACACGACCGTGGTACTTGAAGCCAGAACGGTCGAACGCCACCTGAGTGACACCTGCGGCTTTCGCGCGCTCAGCGACCAGCTGACCGACTTTCTTGGCAGCGTCGACGTTGCCGGTGACGGCGTCACGCAGTTCTTTGTCCAGAGTCGAGGCGCTGGCCAGGACCTTGCCGCCGTCGGCCGAAAGGACCTGGGCGTAGATGTGCTGGGAAGAGCGGTACACGCAGAGGCGTACGGTTTCCAGCTCGCGCATCTTCAGGCGTGCCTTGCGAGCGCGACGCAGACGAGTTTCTTTCTTTACGCTCATTTGCTATGCCCTACTTCTTCTTAGCTTCTTTGCGACGGACTACTTCATCCGAGTACCGCACGCCTTTGCCCTTGTAAGGCTCAGGGCGACGGAAGTCGCGGATTTCAGCAGCCACCTGACCGACCAGTTGCTTGTCGACACCCTTGATCAGGATGTCGGTCTGGCTGGGGGTCTCAGCGGTAACGCCTTGCGGCAGTTCGTAATCCACCGGATGCGAGAAACCGAGAGCCAGGGACAGCACTTGACCTTTGGCTTGCGCCTTGTAACCAACACCAACCAGCTGAAGCTTGCGCTCGAAGCCTTGGCTGACGCCGATCACCATGTTGTTGACCAGCGCACGGGTAGTGCCGGCCATGGCGCGAGTTTGCTGATCGCCATTACGGCCAGCAAAACGCAGCTCACCAGACTCCTGGATGACCTCCACGGACGGATGAACATTCAGTTCGAGAGCGCCTTTTGCGCCCTTCACCGAAAGCTGCTGACCAGACATCTTGATTTCGACGCCAGCAGGCAGCTTGACGGGGTTCTTAGCAACGCGAGACATGCTTATCCCCCCTTAGAACACAGTGCAGAGCACTTCGCCGCCAACACCAGCAGCCCGAGCAGCCCGATCAGTCATCACACCCTTGTTGGTGGAGACAATCGACACACCCAAACCGCCACGTACTTTCGGCAACTGGTCAACGGATTTGTACTGGCGCAGGCCAGGACGACTTACGCGCTTGAGCTCTTCGATGACCGGACGGCCTTCGAAATACTTCAGCTCGATGGACAGTTGCGGCTTGGCGTCGCCACTGACCTGGTATCCCGCGATATAGCCTTCACCTTGAAGAACGTTGGCAACAGCCACCTTCAGAGTGGAAGACGGCATGCTTACGACGGACTTTTCGGCCATCTGGGCATTACGGATACGAGTTAGCATGTCCGCTAACGGGTCCTGCATACTCATGGGCTCTTAGCTCCTAATACAAAAAAATAAGCCTTGGACGGCTCGTGTCGCCAACAGGCAAACCCCACAAAAATGCAAGGCTCAGGCGAGCCGGGCATTCTAGAGAGTTGCCAGAAACGAATCAAGCCCCATGAGGGGCTTGAACGAAAAACAAACAGGACCCGCAGGGCCCTGGATGCTTCTATTACCAGCTGGCCTTAACCAGACCCGGCACGTCACCACGCATTGCCGCCTGACGCAGCATGTTGCGCGCGAGGCCGAACTTGCGGTAAACGCCGTGCGGACGACCAGTCAGACGGCAGCGGTTGCGCAGGCGCGAAGCGCTTGCGTCACGAGGCTGCTTCTGCAGTGCGACCTGAGCTTCCCAGCGCGCTTCCGGAGAGGACTCCGGACTTGCGATGATTGCTTTCAGTGCAGCACGCTTCTGGGCGAACTTGGCGACCGTTTGCTGACGCTTCAGCTCACGGTTCTTCATGCTTTGCTTAGCCATGTGCCTACTCCAATCAGTTACGGAACGGGAAGTTGAAAGCACGCAGCAGAGCGCGACCTTCTTCATCCGTCCGAGCAGTAGTGGTCAGAGTGATGTCCAGACCACGCAGGGCATCGATCTTGTCGTAATCGATTTCCGGGAAGATGATCTGCTCTTTGACGCCCATACTGTAGTTGCCGCGGCCATCGAAGGACTTGGCATTCAGGCCGCGGAAGTCACGCACGCGCGGCAGGGAGATCGAAAGCAGGCGATCCAGGAATTCATACATACGATCACTGCGCAGCGTGACCTTGACGCCGATCGGCCAGCCTTCGCGAACTTTGAAGCCTGCGATGGACTTGCGAGCGTGAGTCACTACAACCTTCTGGCCGGTGATCTTTTCCAGATCGGCAACAGCATTGTCGATGATCTTCTTGTCACCGATCGCTTCGCCGATACCCATGTTGAGGGTGATCTTGGTGATACGCGGAACTTCCATCACGTTGCCAAGCTTCAGTTCTTCCTTCAGCTTGGGCGCGATTTCCTTCCGATAAACTTCTTTTAGTCGTGCCATGGTTATCTACCTAGCAGTCTCAAGCGTCAACCGGCTTCTGGGTCGACTTGAAGACACGAATTTTCTTGCCCTCTTCAACCTTGAAGCCAACGCGGTCTGCCTTGTTGGTCTCACCGTTGAAAATGGCGACGTTAGAGACGTGCAAAGGCGCCTCCTTCTCGACGATACCGCCCTGAACGCCGGACATCGGGTTAGGCTTGGTATGGCGCTTCACGAGATTGATCCCGCCAACGACCAGACGGTCGTCCGCGAGGACCTTCAGCACCTTACCGCGCTTGCCCTTGTCTTTGCCGGCGATGACGATGATCTCGTCGTTGCGACGAATCTTTTGCATGCGGCTACTCCTTACAGCACTTCAGGGGCGAGCGAGACGATCTTCATGAACTTCTCGGTACGAAGTTCACGCGTCACCGGCCCAAAGATACGGGTGCCGATAGGCTCCTGCTTGTTGTTCAGCAGAACAGCAGCATTGCCATCGAAGCGAATGATGGAGCCATCGGGACGACGAACACCGTGACGAGTGCGAACCACAACAGCGGTCATCACCTGGCCTTTCTTGACCTTGCCACGAGGAATCGCTTCCTTGACGGTTACTTTGATAATGTCGCCGATGCCGGCGTAACGACGGTGAGAACCGCCGAGCACCTTGATACACATGACGCGACGAGCGCCACTGTTATCAGCCACATCGAGCATGGATTGAGTCTGAATCATATAATTTCTCCGACCCCTAGCCCTTAGACTTCGACGGCGCGTTCAACGACATCAACCAGCATCCAGGACTTGGTCTTTGCCAGCGGACGAGTCTCGCGGATGGTGACCTTGTCGCCGATACGGCACTGGTTGGTTTCGTCGTGGGCGTGCAGTTTGGTCGAACGCTTCACGTATTTACCGTAGATCGGGTGCTTGACGCGACGCTCGATCAGAACGGTGATGGTCTTGTCCATCTTGTCGCTGACGACGCGGCCGGTCAGCGTGCGGACGGTTTTCTGAGCTTCAGCCATGATCACTTACCTGCCTGCTGGTTGAGCACAGTCTTGACACGAGCGATGTCGCGCTTGACTTGCGAGAGCAGGTGAGACTGCCCCAACTGGCCAGTCGCTTTCTGCATACGCAGATTGAACTGGTCCCGCAGCAGCTCGAGCAGTTGCTCGTTCAGCTGCTCAACGGATTTTTCACGAAGTTCATTCGCTTTCATCACATCACCGTCCGCTTAACAAAGGAGGTGGCGAGCGGCAGCTTTGCAGCGGCCAGGGCGAAAGCCTCACGCGCCAGCTCTTCGGAAACACCCTCGATCTCGTAGAGCACCTTGCCCGGCTGAATCTGGGCTACCCAGTACTCGACGCTACCCTTACCTTTACCCATCCGGACTTCCAGAGGCTTCTTGGTTACAGGCTTGTCGGGGAACACGCGGATCCAGATCTTTCCGCCACGCTTTACGTGACGGGTGAGCGCACGACGTGCAGCCTCGATCTGACGCGCGGTCAGACGACCACGGGAAACAGACTTCAGCGCGAATTCGCCGAAGCTGACCTTGCTACCGCGCTGAGCCAGACCACGGTTGTGGCCGGTCATCTGCTTGCGGAATTTTGTACGCTTGGGTTGCAACATTTGGCGTACCCCTTACTTAGCAGCTTTTTTACGAGGAGCAGGCGCTTGAGGCTTGAGCTCTTCATGGCGACCACCAATTACTTCGCCCTTGAAGATCCACACCTTCACGCCGATCACACCGTAAGTGGTGTGCGCTTCGTAAGTGTTGTAATCGATATCGGCACGCAGGGTGTGCAGAGGCACACGACCTTCGCGATACCACTCGGTACGGGCAATTTCAGCCCCACCCAGACGACCACTGACCTGGATCTTGATGCCTTTGGCACCAATGCGCATGGCGTTCTGTACGGCGCGCTTCATGGCGCGACGGAACATCACGCGACGCTCCAGCTGCTGAGCTACGCTCTGTGCAACCAGCATTGCGTCGAGCTCCGGCTTGCGGATCTCTTCGATATTGATGTGCACCGGCACACCCATTTGCTTGGTCAGGTCCTGACGCAGCTTCTCAACATCCTCACCCTTCTTGCCGATCACAATGCCGGGACGAGCGGTGTGGATGGTGATGCGTGCGGTTTGAGCCGGGCGATGGATATCGATACGGCTTACGGACGCGCTTTTTAATTTGTCTTGGAGGTACTCACGCACGTTCAGATCTGCAAGCAGATAGTCTGCATACGTACGGCCGTCTGCGTACCAGACGGAGGTGTGCTCCTTGACGATTCCCAGGCGAATGCCAGTGGGATGTACTTTCTGACCCATCTGATCGACTCCGTTACTTGTCCGCAACCTTGACAGTGATATGGCAAGACCGCTTGACGATGCGATCAGCGCGGCCTTTGGCACGCGGCATGATGCGCTTAAGCGAACGCCCCTCGTTGACGAAGACCGTGGAGACTTTCAAGTCATCCACATCTGCGCCTTCGTTGTGCTCGGCGTTGGCAACGGCCGACTCCAGCACTTTCTTCATGATCTCGGCGGCTTTCTTGCTACTGAAAGCCAGGAGGTTGAGCGCTTCGCCCACCTTCTTCCCGCGGATCTGGTCGGCGACCAGGCGGGCTTTCTGGGCGGAGATGCGAGCGCCCGACAACTTAGCGGCTACTTCCATCTTTCCTTACCCCTTAGCGCTTGCCTTTCTTGTCCGCCACATGCCCGCGATATGTACGGGTTGCAGCGAACTCGCCGAGTTTGTGGCCGACCATGTCTTCGGACACGAGGACCGGCACATGTTGACGACCGTTATGTACAGCGATGGTCAGACCGACCATTTGCGGCAGGATCATCGAACGACGCGACCAGGTTTTAACTGGCTTACGATCGCTCTTTTCCACCGCCGCTTCGACCTTCTTCAGTAGGTGAAGATCGATAAAAGGACCTTTTTTCAGAGAACGCGGCACTGTCGTATCCCTCTAGTTACTTGCGACGACGGACAATCATGTTATCGGTGCGCTTGTTAGTGCGGGTCTTCGCGCCCTTAGTCGGGAAGCCCCATGGCGACACCGGATGACGACCACCGGAGGTACGACCTTCACCACCACCGTGCGGGTGATCGACCGGGTTCATCGCGACACCACGAACGGTAGGACGAATGCCCTTCCAGCGCTTAGCCCCTGCCTTGCCCAGCGAACGCAGGCTGTGCTCGGAGTTCGAGACCTCGCCCAGGGTCGCACGGCACTCGGCCAGCACCTTGCGCATCTCGCCGGAGCGCAGACGCAGCGTCACGTAGGAACCCTCGCGAGCAACCAGCTGAGCCGAAGCGCCAGCGGAGCGAGCGATCTGAGCACCCTTACCCGGCTTGAGCTCGACACCATGAACGGTAGAACCCAGCGGGATGTTGCGCAGCGGCAGGCTGTTGCCAGCCTTGATCGGAGCATTGATGCCCGAGACCAGCTGATCGCCAGCGCTTACACCCTTCGGCGCGATGATGTAGCGACGCTCACCGTCGGCATACTTCAGCAGCGCAATGTGCGCAGTACGGTTCGGGTCATATTCGATACGCTCGACGATGGCAGGAATGCCATCCTTGTTGCGACGAAAATCAACCAGACGGTAATGCTGCTTGTGACCACCGCCAATGTGGCGAGTGGTGATACGACCGTTGTTGTTACGGCCGCCAGTCTTCGACTTCTTCTCGAGCAGCGGTGCGTAAGGAGCGCCTTTGTGCAGCTCCTGATTGACCACCTTGACCACAAAACGGCGGCCCGCGGAAGTCGGTTTGCATTTAACGATTGCCATGATGCACCCCTTCCTTACTCAGCACTGCCGGAGAAATCGAGATCCTGGCCCGGCTGAAGCGCGATATACGCCTTCTTCCAGTCGTTGCGCTTGCCCAGACCGCGAGCGGTACGCTTGGTCTTGCCCTGAACGTTCAGGGTGTTGACGGCGGCGACCTTCACGTCGAACAGGCTCTCAACAGCCTTCTTGATTTCCAGCTTGGTTGCGTCGGTCGCAACCTTGAAAACGAATTGCTTCTTGCTGTCAGCCAGCACGGTAGCCTTCTCAGAGACGTGCGGACCAAGCAGGACTTTGAATACGCGTTCCTGGTTCATCCCAGCAGCTCCTCGAATTTCTTCACAGCCGACACGGTGATCAACACCTTGTCATAGGCGATCAGGCTGACCGGATCGGAACCCTGGACATCACGCACATCGACATGCGGCAGGTTGCGCGCAGCCAGGTACAGGTTCTGATCGACAGCATCGGAAACGATCAGCACATCGCTCAGGCCCATACCATTGAGCTTGCTAGCAAGCACTTTGGTTTTCGGCGCGTCGACGGCGAAATCTTCTACGACAACCAGACGCTCGGAGCGGACCAGCTCAGCAAGAATGGAACGCAGCGCAGCGCGATACATCTTCTTGTTCAGCTTCTGATCATGATTCTGCGGGCGAGCGGCGAAAGTTACGCCACCGCCACGCCAGATCGGGCCACGGCTGGTACCAGCACGAGCACGACCTGTGCCCTTCTGGCGCCACGGACGCTTGCCACCACCGGACACATCGGAGCGGGTTTTCTGCTGCTTGCTACCCTGACGACCGCCGGCCATGTAGGCGACGACTGCCTGGTGCACCAGCGTCTCGTTGAACTCACCACCAAAGGTGCGATCGGAGACTTCGATGGCCTGTGCGCCATTTACATTCAATTGCATGTGAACTCCCCCTTAACCGCGAGCCTTGGCGGCCGGACGCACGAGCACGTCACCACCAGTGGCACCGGGCACTGCGCCCTTCACCAAAAGCAGATTCCGCTCAGCATCGACACGCACGATTTCCAGAGACTGCACGGTTACGCGCTCGGCGCCCATGTGCCCGGACATCTTCTTGCCCTTGAATACACGACCTGGGGTCTGGCACTGACCGATAGAGCCCGGGACGCGGTGGGATACGGAGTTACCGTGGGTATTGTCCTGACCACGGAAGTTCCAGCGCTTGATGGTACCGGCGAAGCCTTTACCCTTGGACTGACCGGTGACATCCACCATCTGCCCAGCCTGGAAAATCTCAGCGTTGATCTGGTCACCAGCCTGGAACTCCTCGCCATCGAGGCGGAATTCCCAGACGCCACGACCAGCAGCAACATTCGCTTTAGCGAAGTGACCGGCCTGAGCCTTGGTAACACGGGACGCGCGACGCTCGCCGACAGTGACCTGCACTGCACGATAGCCATCGCTCTCTTCATTCTTGAACTGAGTGACGCGATTCGGCTCGATCTCGATGACCGTAACCGGAATAGAGACACCATCCTCGGTGAAAACGCGGGTCATACCGCATTTGCGACCGACTACACCAATAGTCATTTTGAAACCTCTTGAGTGTACGGGGCTTTCACCCGCTATGGCCGCCCATTTCAGAGCGTTACACGACTAAAACTCTCAGGTTTTAGCCGAGGCTGATCTGCACTTCCACACCAGCCGCAAGATCGAGCTTCATCAGCGCATCGACGGTTTTGTCGGTCGGCTGAACAATGTCCAGCACACGCTTGTGGGTTCGAATTTCATACTGATCGCGCGCGTCTTTATTGACGTGCGGGGAGACCAGCACAGTGAACCGCTCTTTGCGGGTTGGCAGCGGAATCGGACCACGCACCTGAGCACCAGTACGCTTCGCGGTTTCCACGATTTCCTGGGTTGATTGATCGATCAGGCGATGGTCAAAAGCCTTCAACCGAATACGGATTTGTTGGTTTTGCATTTTGACCTCAGACTCCAAGTAGCCACCCTACCAGGCGCAATACCCCCGGTAAAAGGAGGCGCAATTGTACGGATGCGCCCATAGGGTGTCAATAAATGATCAACAATAGAAAAAGGCCCCCGAGGGGGCCTTTTTCATCATCGTCAATTATTACTCGACGATCTTGGCAACCACGCCGGCACCAACGGTACGACCACCTTCGCGAATCGCGAAGCGCAGGCCGTCTTCCATGGCGATCGGCTTGATCAGGCTGACAACCATTTTCACGTTGTCGCCCGGCATTACCATCTCAACGCC
>NZ_JXXD01000229.1 GCF_000935215.1 Stutzerimonas stutzeri | reverse complement strand
TTATAGAAGAAACGTGGTGCAGGGAGAGTCCATTACAGCCTTCAAAGCCGTTCGCTGCGCTCACTCGGGACGGGCTAAAGCCCGCCCCTTAACCAAACGTTAGGAGCATTGCCTGTGGACGAAGAGGACTTCAAGGAAGTATGTGCCTATTACGGAGCAGCAATGTACTTTGCTCAATGCTTAGAGCACGGCATTGCTAACGCCATGATTTTCTTAGACCTAATTCCTCGCACTAAAGGAAAATGGACTGGCGAAGAATACGAGAGTTACTACGCATCCAATTTTGATAAAACTCTTGGAAATTTAATAAAAGCACTTAAGTCAGTTTCCACTTTACCAGCAGACCTTGAAGAAAAACTCACCGGATCAAGAAACAAACGAGCATATCTAGCTCATCATTTCTTCCGAGAGGCCATGGACATGCTGGCGGCGGGAAAATATGAGGAAGTCATTGAGAGCCTAGAGAACTACCGGAGCTTCTTCGAGGAAACAGACCAAAGTCTTGATAAATTCGTAATGCCCGTAATGATCAAAAGCGGATTCACCGAAGAGCGCATGCAGCAAGCCCTTAAAGAATACAATGAGCTCCTGAAAAATGGCTCCTAACTACTGGTATATGGACTCTCCCCACAAGCAGTGAGGAATAGCTTTTTCGA
>NZ_JXXD01000228.1 GCF_000935215.1 Stutzerimonas stutzeri | reverse complement strand
GACCTGATCCTGCTGTATGTCATCAGACATGGAGTCCCTCCCCGTTTGCTGGCTGCCATTGCTGCCGTATGAATACCGTCGACAGCGAGCCTCTGGAGCCCGCGATGTCGTTTGCCGACCAGTTGCCCGGATACTAGTCGCGCCCGTCGATCTGCCGATGCCTCAGCGACGATTGGCACAAGGCCTTGTAGAACCGGCCGCGTCGCA
>NZ_JXXD01000227.1 GCF_000935215.1 Stutzerimonas stutzeri | reverse complement strand
AACGGGGAGGGACTCCATGTCTGATGACATACAGCAGGATCAGGTCGATCAACTCGGGATGGCCGATGATCCGCTCTCCATTCTGCGTCGCCTGGAGAGCGCCAACCTTTCATTGAGCGAGATGCTCGTCGAAACCCTGCATGCCGTGCGCACGCATCTGGGGATGGATGTCGCGTTCATCAGCGAGTTTCGCGGCGGCAGCCGGATTTTTCGCTACCTGGACGGAAATTTCGTACCCCTGCAGCTCGAGGTCGGGGCGTGCGATCCTCTGGACGACAGTTACTGTCAACGCGTGCTCGACGGGCGCTTGCCCGAGCTGATTCAGGACGCGGCGACTCTACCGGAGGCGTTGGCCATGCCGGTGACCAAAGCCTTGCCGGTCGGCGCGCACCTCAGTGTTCCGCTGCGCTTCAGCGATGGCCGGCTCTACGGCACCTTCTGTTGCTTCAGCACCACGCCGGACAACAGCCTCAACGAGCGAGATCTGAATACGCTGCGGCTGTTCGCCGACTTCGCCGGCAGATTGCTGGAACGCCATGCGCTCAATGAGAT
>NZ_JXXD01000226.1 GCF_000935215.1 Stutzerimonas stutzeri | reverse complement strand
TGCTGCTGCCGTCGACGGCGGTGCCGGTGATCAAGGGCGCTACCGGGCTGCTGGCGCTCGACCGCCACGAAGTGCCGCGTAGCGACAGCGCGCCGTGCATTCGCTGCTCGCGCTGCGTCGACGCCTGCCCGATGGGCCTGGCGCCGCTGGAGATGGCTGCGCGTACCCGTGTCGACGATTTCGACGGCGCCAGCGAATACGGCCTGCGCGACTGCATCCTTTGTGGCTGCTGTTCCTATGTCTGCCCCTCGCACATTCCGCTGGTGCAGTACTTCCAGTACGCCGTCGGCCAGCAGGACGAACGCCGCAGCGCGGCGCGCAAGAACGACTACATCA
>NZ_JXXD01000225.1 GCF_000935215.1 Stutzerimonas stutzeri | reverse complement strand
CAGACCGGTCAGCTCTGCCGCAGTTCGGCCTGCAGCTCATCCAGCGCCGCTTGGCGCTCGCCGTCCTGCAGGCGGGCGCCGGGGTTGAGCGAGGACCACTCCGGATGGGCGCGGCAGCGCTGCAGCGCATCGGGCAGCTTGCCCTCGCGCCAGCCCTGATCCTGCGGAGTGGCCAGGCGGATCGCCTCGGTGGCGGCGTGCCCTCGGGTGGCGAGCACGGCCAGCAGTTGGCGTTGGCGCAGGGCGAGCAGGCGCAGCACGGCGTCGTCGACGCTCAGTTCACGCTGGCCCTTTAATTTGCCCAGCAGGCGATTGCCATAGTGCCGCGCGGTCTGCGCGCCGCCGCCGGCAAGGGCGCCGAGCAGTGCCGCCGCGCCGAGGGTGATGCCGCCGACCATCAGGTCGACCCCGGCACCGGCGGCCGCGCCTGCGGCCATACCACTGCCGATCTTCACGCCCAGCTGCTTGAGTGTTTCCGGATTGAACAGGTCGTCGCCCCAGCGGCCGTCGAGCAGTGGCAGGTCGCTGGCTGCCGCCTGCTCCTTGCGGAAGGCATACAGGCGCAGCAGGGATTCGACGCAGCGCTGTTCGCGGCCACGCACGGCGTCGTGCAATTCACGAATGGCGCCGCGCTCCAGTTCCGGCTGTGCGGCCACGCTGCGTCGGCAGGCGGCGACGTCCACCAGCAGCTCGGCGGTCAGCCGCTGGCCGCTGACCAGGCGCGCCGCTGCCTGGGCTTCATGGTCCTCGATCAGCCGCTGCAGTTTGGGCCGCGCCTGTTCCAGCAGCAGCGCCAGGCTTTCGTACAGCCGGCGCTCGCCGTCCACGGGGGGCGCCACGCTGTCGAAGCGCACCAGCGCATGCAGGCCGAGGCGGGCCAGCGCCTGACGCCATTCCTCCTCGCGATGGCCGGGCTGGGCGACGAAGTTGAGCACCGGCAGCAGCGGCTTGCCGCAGCCGGCGAGTACCGCCAACTCGTCCTTGTACTTGGCCAGTACCGGCTCGCGGGCATCGATCACGTAGAGCCCGGCATCGCTGGCGAGCAGCTGGCGCAGCACCTTGGCTTCCTGCTCGAAGCGCTGGCGCGCCTCGCTGCCGTCGAGAAAGCGCGCGGTTCGCGCCGGGCCGTCGAGGCGTTCGCCGGGGCGCTCCACGCGTTCCAGGTAATCGAGCAGGGCGATGGCATCTTCCAGGCCGGGGGTGTCGTACAACTCCAGCAGCGCCTCGCCGTCCACCGACAGCCGTGCGCCTTCGACATGGCGGGTGGTGCTGGGACGGTGCGAAACCTCGCCGAAGCCTGCATCACGGGTCAGGGTGCGCAGCAGCGAGGTCTTGCCGACATTGGTATGGCCGACCACGGCGAGCTTCAGGGCTTCAGTCATGTCCGCTCTCCAGCCAGCCGAGCGGCGTCGTATTGGAATGGGGCAGGCCCAGGGCGTCCAGCGCCTGGTGCCAGTCATCCAGACGCGCACTGTCCAGCGCCTCGCCCGGCGGCGCCTGCAGCAGCCAGATGCGGGTCGCAGCGGCGCAGCGCGACAGCTCGCCGATCAGCGCCAGGGTGCCGCGATCCGGCGAGCGCCGGGGATCACAGGCGATGGCCAGGCGCGCCGGTGGAAAGCGGGTGAGCTGATCGAGCAGGCGTCGGCGCCCCTCGCGATCGTCGAGGATGCCGGCATCGGCGATGCCCTTGGACAGAGCCGGTGGCCAGGGGCGACTGCCGTCCAGCTCGATGGCCACCAGCACGGCGCCGGCACTGCCATCGAGCTGGGCGCCGGCGCTCGGCGCGTGCAGCTGGGCCGGTGCCGCATCACTGATGCCTAGCCGCTCACTCGGCGGCTGCAGGCGTTCGCGCAGCAGGCGATAGGCCGGCAGGTTCAGGTCGAGCTTCAACGCGGCACGGCCGCGGCGCCAGCGCCACAGGCTAAACCCCGCCAGCAGTAGCCGCGGTAGCAGTCCATAGATCAGCAGCACGCCAACCAGCCAGCCGGCCCAGAGCTGGCGGGCACCTTCCAGATCACCGCCGAGCGCGCCGCTGGCGCGGATCTGCCCGGCATCCGGCACGCTGAAGCCGAGCAGCGCCGGCAGCGCGCCGAGGGCCTGGGTCAGGCCGACGAAGGCGTTTTCGCCGAGAATGGTGGTTTCCC
>NZ_JXXD01000224.1 GCF_000935215.1 Stutzerimonas stutzeri | reverse complement strand
CTTGGCGCCGGGCGTATCGCTCATGCGCATGGACAGGCCGACGCGCTGGCGCGGGATGTCCACTTCCATGACCTTGACCTTGACGATGTCACCGGCCTTGACCACTTCGTACGGGTCCTTGACGAACTTCTCCGACAGCGCGCTGATGTGCACCAGGCCGTCCTGATGCACGCCGATGTCGACGAAGGCGCCGAAGTTGGTCACGTTGGTCACCACACCCTCGAGCACCATGCCCGGCTCCAGGTCGCTGAGCTTCTCGACGCCTTCCTGGAACTCGGCGGTCTTGAACTCCGGGCGCGGATCGCGTCCGGGCTTGTCCAGTTCGCTGAGGATGTCGGTGACAGTCGGCAAGCCAAAGGTCTCGTCGGTGAACTGCTTGGGGTCCAGGCGCTTGAGAAACGCCGAGTCGCCGATCAGGGAGCGGATGTCGCGGTCGGTATCGGCGGCGATGCGTTTGACCAGCGGATAGGTTTCCGGGTGCACGGCGGAGGCGTCCAGCGGGTTGTCGCCGTTCATCACGCGGAGGAAGCCGGCGGCCTGTTCGAAGGTCTTGTCGCCCAGGCGCGGCACCTTCTTCAGCTCGCTGCGGGACTTGAACGCACCATTGGCATCGCGGAACTGCACGATGTTCTGCGCCAGCGTCGAGTTGAGGCCGGAAATGCGCGCCAGCAGGGCGGCGGAAGCGGTATTCACGTCGACGCCGACAGCGTTCACGCAATCCTCGACCACCGCGTCCAGCGAACGCGCCAGCTTGAGCTGGGACACGTCGTGCTGGTACTGACCGACGCCAATGGATTTCGGATCGATCTTCACCAGCTCGGCCAGCGGATCCTGCAGGCGGCGGGCGATGGACACGGCGCCGCGCAGGGAGACGTCCAGATCGGGGAATTCCTTGGCCGCCAGTTCCGAGGCCGAATACACCGAGGCACCGGCTTCGCTGACCATGATCTTGGTGAGCTTGAGACCGGGCACTTTCTTGATCAGCTCGCCGGCCAGCTTGTCCGATTCGCGGCTGGCGGTGCCGTTGCCGATGGCGATCAGGTCGACGGCGTGCTTGGCGCAGAGCTTGGCGAGAATCGCCAGGGTGCCGTCCCAGTCGTTGCGCGGTGCGTGCGGGTAGACGGTGGCGGTTTCCAGCAGCTTGCCGGTGGCGTCGACCACCGCGACCTTGCAACCGGTGCGCAGGCCCGGGTCCAGCGCCAGGGTCGCGCGCGGGCCAGCCGGGGCGGAGAGCAGCAGGTCGTGCAGGTTGCGGGCGAACACCGAGATGGCTTCGTCCTCGGCCTTGTCGCGCAGCTCACCGAGCAAGTCGGTTTCCAGGTGGGTGTAGAGCTTGACCTTCCAGGTCCAGCGCACCACTTCGCCCAGCCACTTGTCAGCGGCGCGGCCGCGGTTGGCGATGCCGAAGCGCTCGCCGATCATGCCTTCGCCCGGGTGCATGCTGCCCGGCGTCTCATCGCCGACCTTGAGGCTGACGCTGAGGATGCCTTCGTTGCGCCCGCGGAAGATCGCCAGCGCGCGGTGCGAAGGGGTGTTCTTCAGCACTTCGTCATGCTCGAAGTAGTCGCTGAACTTGGCGCCCTCGTTCTTCTTGCCCGGCACCACACGAGCGCTGAGGGTGGCGTTGTGCTTGAGGAAGTCGCGCAGCTTGGCCAGCAGGTCGGCGTCTTCGGCGAAGCGCTCCATGAGGATGTACTTGGCGCCTTCGAGCACCGCTTTCACATCGGCAAAACCCTTCTCGGCGTCGATGAAGCGCTCGGCTTCCTGCTCCGGAGTGAGCTCCGGGTTGCCGAACAGCGCATCGGCCAGCTCGCCAAGGCCGGCTTCCAGGGCGATCTGACCCTTGGTGCGACGCTTCTGCTTGTAGGGCAGGTAGAGGTCTTCGAGGCGGGTCTTGGTGTCGGCGAGGTCGATCTCGCGCTTGAGCTCGGGGGTCAGCTTGCCCTGTTCCTCGATGCTGGCGAGGATCGAGACGCGGCGCTCGTCCAGCTCGCGCAGGTAGCGCAGACGTTCTTCCAGGTTGCGCAGCTGGGTATCGTCGAGGCTGCCGGTGACTTCCTTGCGGTAACGGGCGATGAAGGGAACGGTGGAGCCTTCGTCGAGCAGCGCCACGGCGGCGGCGACCTGTTGCGGGCGCACGCCCAGCTCGTTGGCGATACGGGAATTGATGCTGTCCATGTGATGTCCTGCGGGCGGAATGACGGCCGGCCGGCCAGAAAAGCGGGCAAGTATAACTGCCGAGGGCCTGATTCGGTCGCTCAAGAGAGGTATCCTTCGGACTCGCCCCGCCAGCCGTCGCGCCAGTGGGTGTGGCGCTTGTGTTTTACCGGTCCTGCCGCCACCATCCAGCTTTAAAGTGGCACTGCGCCATCAGTGGCGGCTGAACACCATCCCGCCCGCCGTCAAGAGTTGTAGTCATGTTTGGCCAGACGCGGCTTGCCCCCTTTCGCTACGTCATCGCTTTGCTCGGCGCGCTGGGCCTGGCTCAACTCGTCTGGGCCGTGGCGGACGACTGGGATTTCCCGCGCATTCTGAGCCTTGCTGAAAAACGCTATGGCTCGCTGGGCGAAGGGCGCGAGCGCCTTCTGGCGTGGCAGCAGCTGTTGGGCGAGCAGGGATCGGCAGCCGAGCACGACAAGCTGCGTGCGGTGAACAACTTCTTCAATCACCAGCTGCGCTTTGAAGATGACGTCAGGCTCTGGCGACAGACCGACTATTGGGCCACCCCGGTCGAAGCCTTGCGCGTCGGGGGTGGCGACTGTGAAGACTTTGCAATCGCCAAGTACGTGACCCTGCGCCGTCTCGGTGTTTCGGCCGACAAGCTGCGTATCACCTACGTCAAGGCCGTCCGGCTCAATCAGGCGCATATGGTCCTGACCTATTACGAGCAGCCGGGTGCGGTGCCCCTGGTGCTGGACAATCTGGTCGGCGGCATACTGCCGGCGACGCAGCGCAACGATCTGGTTCCCGTTTATGCGTTCAACGGCGAAGGGCTGTGGCTGCCAGGGCGAAGTGGCGACAAGCAGGTCAGTGACAGCAAGAAGTTGTCGCGCTGGCAGGATTTGCTGAAAAAGATGCAAGCGGAAGGTTTTCCGGCCGGGTCCGGATCGTAGGAGTTTCACATGTCTCTGTTCAAACAGCTGTTGCTGGCGATCTGCCTGTTTCTGCTCGCCGCATTCACCGGTAGCTTCGTGGTCAGCCTGGAAAGTTCGCGTGATCAATACGCCAACCAGCTGCGTTCACACGCGCAGGATGCTGCTACGGCGCTGGGTTTGTCGCTGACCGCCAATATCGACGATCCGGCCATGGTCGAGCTGGTGGTCAGCTCGCTGTTCGATAGTGGTTATTACCAGTCGATCCGTGTGATCGAGCTTGAAACCGGCCAGCCGATGCTCGAGCGGCAGGCCGAGCCGGACGCCGGCAGTGCGCCGCAATGGTTCGTCAGCCTGATCGATCTGCAGCCGGAGGGCGGTGAGGCGATCGTCAGTCGCGGCTGGCAGCAGGCCGCACGCGTGGAGGTGGTCAGCCACCCGATGTTCGCCGTTTCGCGCCTGTGGCAGAGCACCCTCGGCATGTTCGGCTGGCTGGTGCTCTGTGGCGTCGTCAGTGCATTGCTGGGCGCGGCGCTGTTGCGACGCCAGCTGCGCCCGCTCGACGATATGGTCGAGCAGTCCCAGGCCATTACACGCCGTGAGTTCCTCAGCGTTCCGCAGCTGCCGGAAACCCCGGAGCTACGCCGCGTGGTGCTGGCCATGAACCTCATGGTGGAGAAGCTCAAGGCGCTGTTCGATGAGGAGGCGCGCCGCAGCGAGCGCCTGCGTGACGAGGCCTATCATGACGGCCTGACCGGCCTGAGCAACCGCCGACACTTCGACATGCAGCTGCAGGCTCGCTTGAGCGGAGAGGACCTGGTCGGTAGCGGCTATATGTTCCTGCTGCGTATCAATGACCTCACCGGGCTCAATCAGCGGCTTGGCGGTGCACGCACGGATGAGCTGCTGCGTGCGGTGGCCGAACAGTTGCGCCAGGTCACTGCGGATCGCTTCCTGATCGGACGGACGCGCGGTGGCGAGTTTGCGCTGCTCGCGGTAGGGCTCGATCGGCTCGAAGCGCTACGCCTGGCCGAACAGATCGAGCATGCATTGGCGTCACTGCAGCAAACCGGACTCGCCGATGTGCTGCCGGTGGCCCATATCGGCCTGACGGCGTTCTCGCAAGAGCATAGTGTCCCGGCGCTCTACGCCGCTCTCGATCAGGCACTGGCGCAGGCTGCGAGCCAGTCGCGCCAGGCCTGGGCCTGCTCTGAACCTGGCACTGAGGTACCCGTCGCCGAGCAGCATCAGGACTGGTACCGGTTACTCGACGGTGCACTGGAGAATGGCTTGCTCCAGTTATACTTCCAGCCTGTGATGAGCGCCGTCGAGCCGCAACGGCTCATCCACAGCAAGGTTCTGGCCCGGCTGGTGGACCAGCAGGGCGATGTGGTTCCGGCGGCACGCTTCCTCCCCTGGCTGGAGCGCTTCGGTTGGACGGCACGCCTCGATCTGGCCATGCTGCGTCAGACGTTGGAAACCCTGGACGTTCACCACTCGCCACTGGCGATCAGCCTCTGCGGCAGCACGTTGGCAGATCCGGTCTCGCGCGAGGACGTGTTCGAGTTGCTGGCGCGCCATGGCGACGTGGCCGGTCTGCTGACGATCGAATTGGACGAAGCCCAGCTACCGGATCAGGCGAGCCTCGAACAGCTGGCCCGCCGCCTGCGACAGCTAGGGTTCGGATTGGGCATTCAGCACTTCGGTGGACGCTTCAGCATGATCGGCAACCTGGCGCGACTGGGACTGGGCTATCTGAAGGTCGATGGCAGCTACCTGCGCGGCGTCGATACCGAAGACGACAAGCATCTATTCATCCAGGCCATGCAGCGTGCGGCGCACAGCATCGATCTGCCGTTGATCGCCGAACAGGTAGAAACGGAAGGGGCGTGGATGACCCTCCGAGCGCTGGGTTTCGAAGGTGGTCAGGGCCGGCTGCTGGGCAATCCGGCACCGTTGCAGGGCAACGCTAACTGATCAGATCACGCCGGTGTCGTCATCGTCGACCAGTAAGCGAGTCGAGCCGAGCGCATTGCGCGCCCGGCTCCGTCCGGCCAGCTTGGCTTGAGCGGAATCCGGAAGGTCGGTGATACGCAGCACGCCCTTGTCGATCAAGGCATTGATCAGATCCTCCAGTACCCGCACCATCTCCAGATCGCTCTGGCGCAAGTGGGCAAGACTGTCCTGAGCGGCGAGCCAGGCGCGTACTTCGCTGTCGTCGTCCGGCAGTTCGCCGGTCATGTCGTTAAAGGGCGCCGGCTCTACTTGGAGCAGGCGCCCGCTTCCATCACGCTTGATATACGGCATGGGATTGTCCGATTAGAGGTGCGCCCTGCGCATCCAATGGGTGCGCAGGGCATGTCCTCAATTGTGGTCGATCTTGATCAGATCGTGCTGTCCGACCAGCGCATTGATGATATCCGCCGAGGTCGAGCCATAGGACGAGAGGTTCACTGCACTCCCGCCGTTTTCCAGCTTGATGGTCACGTCAGCGTTGCTGCCGCTTTCATTTAGGACTCCGGTGGTGCTGATCTGCAACGTCGAAGTAGCGGTGTCGACCCGCAGGTAATTTAGGATGTTGCCATCGTTCTCACCCTGAAGCAGATCGCGCAGATCTATACGGTCGCCTTCGCTTGCATTGAAGTCCTTGATCACATCGTGGCCGATATCGCCTTTCTGCCAAACGAAGGTATCCGCGCCAGTGCCGCCATAGAGGATGTCGTCACCGGCCCCACCGATCAGAATGTCGTTGCCACCCTGACCATAGAGGATGTCGTTGCCTGCTCCACCGTTGAGAGTATCGTTGCCCCCGCGGGTGTCGCCGGCAACGTTGAATTGCTCATGGTTAGCGCGGATGTAGCCATAAAGATCCGCGTCAGTCGGAGCGACGCCATTCTTCATCTCGAGGAACTTCTCAAGCGCCGTAACCCCCGAGCCGTTGGGCAGGCTGTCCGGTTTTATCAGATTGTTCTCAGCCCACGGCAACTCATCGGTATTGATCACGTCGCCGAAGATGATGTCATGGCCGGAGCCGCCCGCGATGACATCATGGCCGACTGCGACCGGGTCGAGTGCCGTGGAGCCACCTTGCAGGGCGGCAGCGAACTGGTTGGCGTTGGTCACGATATCCACGTCGCTCGCTGGCGCGGCGACCACATCCTGATAGCGGACAATGTCGTCGATCTGGATTTCGGCATTGCCATCGCCCGAGGAACCATCCAGTACCTCGAAGATGAACCTGTAGGTGCCGGCGCCGACAACCGGCTTGGTCGTCACTGCGGTGAATGACGTCAGTTCACCGCTATGGGTGCCCTGGTCGATGATCTGGCCCGAGTTGTTCACGAGCTTCCAAGTGAAGGTGTCCGCATCGCCGAAATTGCTGGTGCGGAAGCTGAAACCAAAGGCATCCCCGTTCTGGGCCGCAGTGACGGACATGCCGGGCGTAGTGGCTTTGGTCGAGGCCTCGGGGCTACTGGCGTGATAGTTGTCCCGGATGCACAGATAGTCGTTATTGCTTCCGAAGTTGTTGACTCGCTCTACGGCGCTGCCACTGTTCGCGGAGCCGCTGGTTCCCTCGATGCCCCAGTTACTCAGGCCGCCCGAGTTGAAGTTGTACAGCGTCGTCGGGTTGAAGCCCACCGTCGCATCGACGCCAGCACCGGTGTTGTCGAAGAATTGCAGGTATTGCTCGCTTACGCCGGAGCCAATGCCGATGGCATGGACCTTGCCAAGGCTGGCGCTGTACTGATTGAACGCAGCCACCGATTCCTGCAGGGTCTCGTAAGAGGTCGAGTTACCCGTTCCGGCTTCATTGCTCCCATTGAGGTAATAGGTCGGATCACCATCCGTCAGGAAGTAGGTCAGGTTCTGATAGCCGGATGTGGCATCTGCATGAGTATCGAACCAGTTTGCCGCTGTCTTGAAGCCAGCCTCGTAGTTCGTGCCACCCGTGGCTTGCAGATTATCGATCGCGTTGTTGAGAGCCGTCAGGTTGCCGCTCTGCAAGTCGGCGAAGGAGATTTTCACGTTGGTCTGGCTCAGCCCTGCGAAACCGATCAGGGCAATGTTGATCACTCCATCATGCCCGACGAGGCTGGCGGCGAAGCTTTTCAGCGCTGCCTTGGTCAGGGTCATCAGGTTGCCTTCCATACTGCCCGAGGTATCCACCAATAGCGCGATGTTGTAGCTGATGCCGGGCTGGGTAATGACCAGCGTGCCGCCCTCGTCTCCGAGCAGCACATCGTTGCCGTTTCCGCCGACGATATTGTCGTTGCCATTGCTGTTCGCGCCATTGCCGATCTGCAGCGCGTTGTCAGGGTGCACCGTAACCGGCAGGGTAAGCGTCGTGCTGGCCTCATCCGCATTGCTCGCCTCGGTGGCGGTCGCGCTGACGGTTAGCTCGAACTGGCCCGAGTAGCCGGGCGGTGGGGTGACGGTCAGCTTGCTCAGGTCCCATTGGCTGACGTCGACCTTGCTCACTTCCCCGCTCGCAGTGAACGTATGCGTGCCATCGCTCAAGCGCATGCCAGCCGGAATATTCGAAACTTCGAGCGACAGGGCTTCCGAGCCGTCGCGGTCGACCAGATCGGCAGACAGGCGGGACAGCGGAATGGTGCTTCCCTGAGCGCCCTCGTTGTAACCATACGATTGGTAATAGGCATTGCCGGAAATGTCATAGGTTAGATCCGACAGGCGAACTCCATCGCCTAGTACGTCACTTGGGTTCTTGTAGAGACCGATATTGGCGGTCGCTAGATTCGTTACCGGTCCACCATTCACCTGGACGTTGACATCCAGATTACCCGCGCCGGCCTGATTGTGCTGGTAGATGGCAAGCGTGTAATAGCCGGAGCTGGAAGGGATGAATGTTCCGCTGAAGTTGCCGTTGGTCCCGCCAGAACCTCCCCATGTGGCGCTGGCCACATGGCTGCCACCCACGACCACTGCGACGCTGTCATAGCCTACGCCGCTGAAGGTGTAAGTTTTTCCAGCTTCCAGGTAGATCAGGCCAGAGAGTTTGTTCGCAACCCCCGCAGTTACGCTGCTCAGGTGGGCGTCGGATAGTGTCGATGAGCTAGAGGGCGATCCTGCTGCGTCGATAGCTGCCTTCAGCGTTGAGGGGTTAGCACCATTGCCGGTTCCGCTCAGGCTAGAAAGCTGGTTCCAGGACTGCAGTAACAATCCGGTTGGCTGAGGCGTATCGACTGCAGCCTGCGTGGCCAGCGTTGGGGTATCGGCAACGGCTTCCACCGCGACGGTCATACTGCCCCTGCTGGCGAGTGCACCATCGGAAACATCGAAACTGAAGTGGGCATCGCCGCTCCAGTTCGCTGACGGTGTGAAGGTCCAGGTGCCGTCGGAGTTAGCGACTAGCGTCCCGTTGCCTGATTCGAGCTTGAGGGCAGCCGCTGACAGGCTGTCGCCATCCTTGTCCGTCGCGCCTGCAAGCAGGTCCGTAGACTTGATGATTAGACTGCCGTCTTCTTTGATTGACAGGGTAACTGGCTGGACGTCCGGCGCGTTGTCATTAAGGTTTGACTCATGCAACGTGACTGTCGTGGATGAGGCATTTCCGGCAGCGTCCAATACATCGACTGCATACGTGTGGGTGTTGTTGCCTTGTTCAAAGTCATTCGCGTCTGACTGGGCACCTGCGGTAGTCAGAGTGATACGACCTTGATTATCGATGCGGAAGAAGCCATCGGCGCTGACGCTTGTGCCTGTGGCACTGAAGCGGAATGCAGTGACACCAGTCGTATCGGTTGCATCGACGGTTCCGATAAGCGCATCGGCCGGGCGGTTCTCGTCATAAGTGAAGCTTTGCCCCGCAGTGACCGTGGGCGCAGTAGTGTCACCGACGGTGGCGCTGTCGCTGCCCGGGGCCGAGACGTTGC
>NZ_JXXD01000223.1 GCF_000935215.1 Stutzerimonas stutzeri | reverse complement strand
AGAACATCGAGCACGACCAGAAGATCCGCGTCGGCCACGAGCGCCACGACAACGTGGAGGCCAATAGCTACAGCGAATTCCGCGCCGAAGAACACCGCACCACCCACGCCGACCGCAAGACCGAAATCCGCGCCAACGACCACCTCACCGTCGGCAACAGCCAACACCTGAAGATCGGCACTGGGCAATTCATCGAGGCGGGCAATGAAATCCACCTCTCCAGCGGCCTCAAGGTCGTGCTCGAAGCGGGCAGCGAACTGACCTTCAAGGCTGGTGGCAGTTTTATCAAACTCGATGCCAGCGGCATCACCATGGTTGGGCCTTTGATCAGGATGAACTCGGGGGGACGTCCGGGGAAAGGTTCGGGTGCGGCGCCGGTATTGCCGGGGGAGGTCAAGCCGGCGGATGCGGATAAGGCGGGGCAGTTGTTGATTCAGGCGCAGAAACAGGCGTTGCAACAGGCTGCGCGCACTGCCCTACCGATCTGTGAGATCTGTCAGCAGCTAGAGACTAAGGTATGACGGCCCTATCGCTGATGAATAGTTATTTGCTAGTCGACGGCGCACAGATCGATGGACTGGCCGCCAAAATTTACGCCTTGGAAGAATCGCCCTTGCTTCATCTGCTCTACCAGCAAAGTGCCTATGAGGCGCTGGCCGAAGTTGGCCCGCTGCTGGTAGCGGTACGGCCGCATAGCGAACTTGCGCAGGTATTTCAGCAGGAGTGGCAAGCAACGGCTGGTATCTGGCTCGAGTCCGATGCGAGCGAAGACGATCTGGTCGAGCACCTGCGCAGCTTGATTCATGTGCGCCTGGAAGGTGAACAAACGACTCTGTTCCGCTACCACGACCCACGCATCATGGCTTTATGGCTGGGCCCGCTGAATGCGGACGAGCGCGATCCATTGATGGGGCCGGTGCAGCGTATTCGCCTACCGGCAAATTCTGGCGCGAAACTGGCGCTGCTACGCGAGAACAAGCCGCAGACCTTTGCGCGCTATGACGACACGCCTTGGCTGCGGCTCTCCCAAGAACAACTGGAACAGTTAAACCAGGCCAAGCACGCCTGCTTCGATCAGCGTCTGCTGGCCCATCTGCGGCGTTTCTTCCCTGAATCGCTACAGGGCATGGATGCTGCCGCCCAGCAGCAATTCGTCACCCTGTGTCGTCAAAGCGCGGCACGCTATGGCTATAGCGCGGCCGATGAAGTCGCCCGTTGGGCGGGCTTGTTGGCCGAGTTGGGCAGTGATTTTCCGCAGGCTCCCGAGCACGACACTTATTGCCAACTGCTCGAACAGCGTGACTTGTTGCCGGCACAGCGCCTGGACAACCTCATCGCCGAGCTGCAATGCCAGTTGCTGCGCACCGACAAGGAGTCAGTCGCATGACCGCCCGAGCTCAGGATCGAACGTTACGCCTGGCCCACGCCGACCAAGCCGCGCAACAGGACTTCGAAAAGGACGACCTGTCCAGCCCCATGGCCAGCTGTCCGGCGCGCCAGGCCGAGGTTTTTATCGTTCCCGTGCGCTATGCCCTGGCCGAACAGCCAGCCGCGCATAAGCGCTGTAGACCAGCGAGCGGAACCCAGAGCCATCCCATGGCCCTGCGCCGCTTGCGCCCCGGTTACCTTTATCTCTGGCACGACCAAGGACCGCTGCGCCGCTTTGCCGTGGCCGCCGACGGCCAGTTGCTGGAGCAGGGACTGGATGACGCCGCAAGCGCCGTAGCCAACGGCAGCAGCGCTGGCATCGCACTAAACAAACAATACGAGGCCCTGTTGCTTTATACCGAAATCCCTTTAACCGCTGCCGTCCACCAGCGCCTTGCGGGCGAGCCGGACGAGCGTCGCGCCCGCATGCGCCGCATCAGCCTGACTCAAATCGCGCGCACCTTGGAGGCCGACCATTGCCCGGCCCTGGATAGTGCCGAACAGGTCATGGCCGAACTGATGCCCGAGATTCGCGAGCGGGCCCTGTCCCACGACTACGCGCAGAACGGCGACGCCTACCGCGGGGGTGTGGATACCCTCGGCAAGCAGATGATGGACGAACCTACCCCCGAGCGCATTCAGGCGTACGTCCATGCCCGTACCTGGCTGCACGAGCGCGAACGGGCCGCCGCCCGCCAGCCAGAAGCTGCCGAACACGCGCCCGGCGAATGGAGCGCGGAACCATGGGACGTGCCGGCAACGGAGACCTGGCTGAGCAGCGCGCGCAGCCAGGCTGGCGAGCTTCACGGGGTGTTCGCCAGCCTGGACGATGATCTGGGTGTATTGCGTGATCTGAATCATGAGCAAGGCATGGTCAACCTGCGGGAGGAAGCCTGGGATCACCAGAACGCCCATAAAGGTCTGATTGCGGGCTTTATCAATAGCCTGATCACCGAAGACGGCGCGGAGCTGAGCAACCTGCTCAATTACCGCTATCGCGACCGCGATATCCAGCTGACCCCCGAGCAAGGCGAAACGCTGCTCAAGGCCAAGCACGAACTCAAGCCTTTGCTGGATGAAGAAACCGAAGTCAATCAGCGTCTGAGACACCAAATCGGCCATGCCGCGGCGGATGCGCGAATAGCCGACATCCGCCACCGCGAAGAACTGGTATTAGCGCCGACCAGGCCGATTATTCCAGCCGATCTGCATGGGCAAATTCAAGGCGTGGTCATGGCCTATCAGGCCGAGAAAACGCGCAATATGACCGACGCCAAAAGCGGTGCTCAGGTCGCCGAACGAGTCCAGTTAGCCAGCATGCAGGAGTGGATTGCCAAGGTTGCCGAGCCGCACCGGGAATGGCTGACCGCACGCCGCGACGTACTGCACCGCGATATGTCGACTTATCTGACTCGCCACGGCCAGGCGCTCTGGTATGCCGACTATGAGGACGGTACATATTGCAGCTGGTTGAGCGAATTGTCGCTCAATAGCCTCAGCGAGTTGTGCAGCACCGGTGCGGGCACCCAGTTGGCCATCAACCTGTTGCGTTCGCCCTCTGTTGAGCAACCGTTCAGCTTGCTGAGCAGCGGCTTCACGCCTCCGCTGGTGGAATTGGCGGATCGTGCCAGCGATGTAGAAGGGGCATTGACCAGCGCAAATCAGGCGGCGGTCGGAGAGCTGATCGGCAGCCTGGTAGCCAGCGGCAAGTTGGCCTGGCTCGGTGACTTGGGCGGCCCTGCAGGAGACGACTGGAGCAAAGCGGTATCGCGCTTGTCTGCGGCCTTCGCCTCCTTGCAAGTCGAGCACCTCTCCGCCACGGCGGCGGTGCCGGCCAATCTGATCCGGCGCTTTCCCCGGCCGTTGCAAGGCCTGCTGCTGATCATGCGCCTGTGCGTGGACGCCCCGATTAAGGCCGGCAATATCGGCTTTGCGCTCAGCGGCAGTGTTGGGCAGCGCCTGTGGGACTGGGGCCAGCAAACCGGTCAGCGTTTGCAGAAAGGCTTGGCGCCGACCGTCACCGGCGTCAGGAGTCTGAATACCTTTGGCGGCGTTCTCCCCCTCGCCGCATTGCTGCTGCACTTGAACAACGTGCGGGAACTCAATGTGCGTGACCAGCATCGAGAAAATGACGATGTGCGCGGCTGGGAGCATCTAGCCGAGAGCTTCAAGATGGGGGCGGCCTTTTCGGCGGTGGTGGGAGCGGCGTGGGAGGCAACGGGGCAAGTAGAAATTGAGTGGCGTGGATCGAAAGCCCCGATCGTAACTCTGTTTGGTGCCATAACCGGTGGCATGGCTATGGTTGGTGCCGCCTTTGATTTGGCAAAGCTTTCCTCCGAGATGCAGAAGGAAGGCGCCTACTGGACAAGCAACCATTGGGTTCGTCTGGGTCATGACGGTGCCGTTCTCGGCCTGATGGCTGCGCAAACCGGGCTGGGCGGCCATGCCACCTATATGGCGCTGACCGGCCAATGGACCACCCAGCAGGCGATCAAATGGTTCACCCTGCGCATGGTGCCGTTGAACTGGATTCTGCTGATCGTCGAGGGCTTATACCTGGCCTGGAACTACTTCAAGGACAGCGAGCTGCAAGCCTTTCTCGAACAGTGCTGCTGGGGTAACGAACGGCGCTGGGGCGACAGTCCCGCCAGTCAGGGGGAGGAACTGCAAAGCCTGATCGACCTGCTATTCAAACCGCGTCTGCTGGCCGAATCCAGGCTGGTCAGCCGGCAGATTGGCCATAGCGGCAACAACATCGTGCTGGATAGCCAAACAGCGAGTTTGCAACTGTTTTTACCCGGTGCCGACCCCAAGAGCACCCAGTTGTATGTAAAGCTGATTGCCTTCGACAAGCTCAATGCCCCAACCGACTGCACCCGGCAATGGCTGAACAACCTCGAATGCCACTGGCTGCCCATCCACCAGGGCATGGGCCTGCGCCTGGCCGGCACAGTACCGCGCCGGGCCGACTGCACGTACTGGCAGCTCCAGGTTCTGTACCATAGCCCGCTGGCCATGCAGGCCGGCTCCCTCGACCCGCAAGATCCGGTGGTCGGCGGCGGTATGGGCATGCGCTATATCATCACCGGCTCGACCATCGTCGAGCATGGCTCCAGTGACGGCCCCCTGCTGAGCGACTGCTACAGCTCCGTAGCTGTAAGCCCTGAGCTGCTAGAACCCAAGGATGCGATATGACCGATCACGCCGGCGAAGTAGAACAAGGCTTGCTCTGGAAGCAGGAGCACCTGGCCCCTTTACCCATCCCCACCGGCCAGCCCCCTAGCGATCTGATGAATATCATCTGGCGCAAGAACGAGGTCTATCTGGATATTGGCAGTTTCGCCATGGCCGCAGGTTGGCTGACACTGCACTGCCTATCGGTCATGTTTATGGCGATCTTTATCTGGGTCGCACTTACTACTAGCGACAGGATTGGTCTGGCAATCGTTACCCTTCCAATGTGTGCCCTGATGGGCACCCTCTGGTATTTCTTTATCAAACAGTGGCGCAAACCACTGACGCCGCCGATCCGCTTCAATCGCCAGCGCCGTGAGGTCTGCATCACCGAGCCGGACGGCAGCTACTGGTTCGTGCCCTGGGAGCGTGTATATGCCATCGCCCCAAGCGTCACCAACCTGGGCACCTATGGGGCGACCAAGCATGGCAGCCTGCTGCTGTGGTTTCCACTCAAGGGCCAGGAACATGAAACCTACGGCCCCGACAAGAAGGGTTGGGTGCTGATGGTCAATCCCGGCGGCGGGATTTCCTCGATGGCGCAGTGGGAGTGTATTCGCAGCTTTATGGAAGTGGGGCCAGATGCAGCTCCAGAACCATCGGTTATTCGTAATAAAGGCATGAGCCTTTGGCAGAGCTTTACTCATGATTTCATGCAAGCAGTAAAGTCCAGAGGCTGGCTGCTGGCGTTTCTGTGGGAAGGGCTCGGTAGTGTGGTTTTCAACGGCTTTTTGCTAGAGCATTTACTGCGCAAGAAACTCGCCCATATCCCCGACCTCACCGCCCCCGAAGTCGTCGAGTGGTCCAAGCCCCTGCCACCCGCGCAATGGGCCAAACGCTCGCCCGAACTGGATCTGGCCATCGCCGAGCGCGAGGCTGAACTGGCCGCTGCATGACCGAACAAGCCGGTGATACAAAGCAAGGCCTGCTCTGGAAGCAGGAGCATCTGGCCCCATTACCCATTACCCATTACCCATTACCCATTACCCATTCCAACCGGCCAACCCGCCTGCGACCTGATGAATATCATCTGGCGTAAAAACCAGGTGTTTCTGGATGTCGGCAGCTTTTCCATGGGGGCGGGTTGGCTGACTCTGCACATGGGAACATTTTTATTTATTGCGATTTCTGTTTGGTTCGCTGCAAGCGCTTCTGGCGTTCCAGCTCTGACTTGGGTCGACTTTTGGGCTAGCCCATTGTTGGGGGCGGCGATTATGGGGCCGCTTTGGTACTTGTTTATCAAACAGTACCGCAAGCCGCTGATCCCGCCGATTCGCTTTAATCGGCAGCGCCGTGAGGTCTGTATCACTGAACCCGATGGTAGCTACTGGTTTGTTCCTTGGGAGCGGGTGCATGCCATTGCCCCCAGTGCGTTCAGTCTCAATACCGGCGGCGCCAGCAAGCACGGCAGCCTGCTGCTGTGGTTCCCGCTCAAGGGGCAAGAGCACGAAGATTATGCCCCCGACAAGCAAGGCTGGGTGCTGATGGTCAATACCGGCGGTGGTATCTCCTCCATGGCGCAGTGGGAATGTATTCGCAGCTTTATGGAGGTAGGCCCGGAGGCAATACCCGAACCGCTGGGGAACATTTGTGGCTTGAGCCTAAAACACATTTTTTGGCGCGAGTTCTATAAGTCCTGCCAGGAAAGAGGGCTGTTTCTCACGGTGGTTTGGGAAGTTGGCATCATGTTCCCAATATTCAACCCGATGGGGGCCCATTGGATCACGCGTAAAAAACTCGCTCATATCCCCGAGCTAACAGCGCCTGAAGTGATTGAGTGGTCCAAACCGCTACCCCCGAGCGATGGGCAAAGCGCTCACCTGAGCTGGAAAAAGCTATCGCAGAACGAGAGGCGGAGCTGGCGGCTGCATGACCGAAAAGGCCAGTGAAACCAAGCAGGGCCTGCTCTGGAAGCAGGACCATCTGGCCCCGCTGCCCATTCCAACAGGCCAGCCTGCCAGCGACCTGATGAATATTATCTGGCGTAAAAATCAGGTGCTGTTGGATATCGGTAGCTTCTCCATGGGGGGAGGCTTCATCACCCTGCACTTAGGCACGTTTATATCTGTAATGATCGTTGCATACGTCGTCTCAACAGGCGATTACTGGGCTGCTCTCGCATTATTTAGTGCTGGGGCAGGGCTTATGGGCACCCTTTGGTACTTGTTTATCAAGCAGTACCGCAAGCCACTGATCCCGCCGATTCGCTTTAATCGCCAGCGCCGTGAGGTCTGTGTCACCGAACCCGATGGTAGCTACTGGTTTGTTCCCTGGGAGCGGGTACATGCCATTGCCCCCAGTGCGCTCAGGCTCAATACCGGAGGCGCCAGTCAGCACGGCAGCTTGCTGCTGTGGTTCCCGCTCAAGGGGCAACAGCACGAAGATTATGCCCCCGACAAACAAGGCTGGGTGCTGATGGTCAATACCGGCGGTGGAATGTCCTCCATGGCGCAGTGGGAATGTATTCGCAGCTTTATGGAGGTAGGCCCGGAGGCAATACCCGAACCGCTAGAGAATATTTGTGGCTTGAGCTTAAAACAGATTTTTTGGCGCGAGTTCGACAAGTCCTGCCAGGAAAGAGGGCTTTTGCTCACTGTGGTTTGGGAAATTGGCATCATGTTCCCCATATTCAACCCGATGGGGGCCCATTGGATAACGCGTAAAAAACTCGCTCATATCCCCGAGTTAACAGCGCCTGAAGTGAGTGAGTGGTCCAAACCGCTACCCCGCGAGCAATGGGCCAAGCGCTCGCCTGAGTTGGAGCAAGCCATCGCAGAGCGAGAGGCGGAGTTGGCCGCTGCATAACCACGCCCTCGCCAGTAACAGCGATAGGGGCGGCTCTCGAGACCTCTTGATAAAGCCAACATCGAGCCGCCGCCCAAGGTACTTTCAGTACCCGCTGCGCAAGAACGATGTCTCTATCGATATCGGAAGAGCAGTTGAATGCCATAATTCAGGGCGTCGCTCGCAGCAATGGATATCCCGCTGTTCGAGAAACACCGCGCAAACGACCCGACCACGGCGGCACATGACCGCCGCACGGGCCGCCCCGAGCGCTACTGGCGTGATATGGATGATAAGACCTGGGAGGCGCAATTGATGCAGAACCTGGGCCGGGTCAACGCCTACAACATCACAAGCCGCCTCAACATCATGGCTCGCCATGTACGTTATGCCGATTGATT
>NZ_JXXD01000222.1 GCF_000935215.1 Stutzerimonas stutzeri | reverse complement strand
TCCTTTGGCAGGTCGGCGGGGGCGAGGTTGAGGGTGATGCGTCGAGCGGGAAAATCGAAGCCGGAGGTGAGAATGGCGCTGCGCACGCGATCCTTGCTTTCCTTGACCGCGGTTTCCGGCAGGCCGACCAGGGTCAGTGCCGGCAGGCCGTTGGCCAGATGAGCTTCGACGGTCACCGACGGCGCTTCGACGCCAATCTGCGCGCGGCTATGAACTATGGCCAGGGACATCCGATCACTCCTTTGATCGTGTCGCGGCCCGGTCTGTCAGGACGCGGGCGGCGTGAGCTTTTCTTCCAGTTCGGCAACCTTGGCTTCGAGCGCCTCCAGGCGCGCGCGGGTGCGGGCGAGCACCACCATCTGGCTGTCGAATTCGTCGCGGCTGACCACGTCGAGCTTGTTCAGTGCGCCCTGGACCACACCCTTGAGCTGGGCTTCGAACTCGCCACGCGGCAGCGGCGTCTCGCCGTTGAACAGGCGCGAGGCCTGGGAGCCGATGGCATCTAGGAAAGCTTTTGGCGGCAACATTGAAAACACCTGTGGTTGAACCGGGCGCAGTGTAGCACGGGCTTTTTCCGGTCTTTCTCAGGTGGTGTGCACAAAAAATGAGCAGCTGTTGGTGCATGCGCGCACCAATATTGTGCGTGTTCTGGCCGCTACCGTCCGTCGGGCATCCATTCCATCCGTGCGCACCCCGTAAAAACGGGCATTGCGTAAAGCTGGCACTGATTCTGCTTTGTCCCCAGCGACGCATGCACCAACGGGTTGCGGTGCATCGGTGATTCGCGACGCTTTGTCGGAGAGGTTGGTGGTGTCGGACTGCGGACCGGCTACAGCCGGAGCGTTACAAGAGCCAGACACTGAGCTTAGACTTGAGCCGGGTTCGTACTTCTGGGGCAAGTCCACCTAAAACGGGAGAAGTTTTCATGAAACTAGTCACTGCCATCATCAAGCCGTTCAAGCTGGACGACGTGCGCGAGTCGCTGTCGGAAATTGGCGTACAGGGCATCACCGTAACCGAAGTCAAAGGCTTCGGTCGTCAGAAGGGCCACACCGAGCTGTATCGCGGTGCCGAATACGTCGTCGATTTCCTGCCGAAGGTAAAGATCGACGTGGCCATCGCCGACGATCAGCTCGATCGCGTCATCGAGGCCATCACCAAGGCGGCCAACACCGGCAAGATCGGCGACGGCAAGATCTTCGTGGTCAACCTGGAACAGGCCATCCGCATCCGTACCGGCGAAACCGATACCGACGCGATTTAAGCAGCACCTCCGAACCCCCACGCCCCAGGAGTAAAACCATGACTCTGCGAAAATTCGCAGGGCTAGGAGCCCTTTTGTCTCTGATAAGTCCAGGCCTGGCCCTGGCGCAGGAGGCAACGCTGGATTCAGGCGACACGGCATGGATGCTGACGGCCACTGCGCTGGTGCTGTTCATGACCATCCCTGGGCTGGCGCTGTTCTACGGCGGCATGGTCCGCTCGAAGAACATTCTCTCGGTGATGATGCAGTGCTTTGCGGTCACCGGCCTGATGAGCATCCTCTGGATGGTCTACGGCTACAGCCTCGCGTTCGACACCACCGGTATGGAAGCTGGGGTCACCAACTTCAATTCCTTCGTCGGCGGCCTGGACCGCGCCTTTCTCAGCGGTCTGACGCCCGACAGCCTGGTCGGCGCCTTCCCTGAAAGCGTCTTCATCACCTTCCAGATGACCTTCGCCATCATCACCCCGGCGCTCATCGTCGGCGCCTTCGCCGAACGCATGAAGTTCTCCGCGATGCTGGTGTTCATGGGCGTCTGGTTCACCCTGGTCTACGCGCCGATCGCGCACATGGTCTGGGGCGGCGACGGCGGCCTGATGTGGGATTGGGGCGTGCTCGATTTCGCTGGCGGCACCGTGGTGCACATCAACGCCGGTATCGCCGGCCTGGTGGCCTGCCTGGTGCTGGGCAAGCGCAAGGGCTATCCGACCACGCCGATGGCGCCGCACAACCTGGGCCTGACCCTGGTCGGTGCCGCAATGCTCTGGGTCGGCTGGTTCGGCTTCAATGCGGGCTCGGCCATCGCCGCCAACGGTACGGCCGGCATGGCCATGCTGGTCACGCAGATCGCAACTGCCGCTGCGGCGCTGAGCTGGATGTTCGCCGAGTGGATCGGCCACGGCAAACCCAGCGCGCTGGGCATCGCCTCCGGCGTGGTTGCCGGTCTGGTCGCCATCACACCGGCTGCCGGTACCGTCGGCCCGATGGGCGCTCTGGTCATCGGCCTGGTATCCGGGGTGGTGTGCTTCTTCTGCGCCACCAGCCTGAAACGCAAGCTCGGCTACGACGATTCGCTGGACGCCTTCGGTGTGCACGGCATCGGCGGCATCGTCGGTGCGCTGCTCACCGGCATCTTCGCGGCACCCATGCTGGGTGGCTTCGGCGAAGTGGAGAACATCGGCCTGCAGCTGTGGATTCAGTTCAAGGGCGTGCTCTTCACCGTGGTGTACACCGGCATCGTCACCTACCTGATCCTCAAGGCGATCGATCTGGTGATGGGCCTGCGGGTGAACGAGGAGCAGGAGACCATCGGCCTCGACCTCAGCCTGCATAACGAGCGTGGCTACAACCTGTAATCCATTCAGGGCACCCCGGAGCCAACCCCGGGGCCAATCCGAAAAGCGGCACAGGCCATCGACGCGGCATGCGATGGCCTGTGGACCGAACAGCGCACAAAGCGCGACAGCAAGAGGTGAAACATGGATAGCACTGCATTGATACCCGTCCAGTACGGACTCGATACCTTCTACTTCGTGATCTGCGGAGCGCTGGTGATGTGGATGGCGGCAGGTTTCGCCATGCTCGAAGCCGGTCTGGTCCGGGCGAAGAACACCGCCGAGATCCTCACCAAGAACATCGTGCTCTACGCGCTGGCGTCGATCATGTATCTGCTGGTCGGCTACTACATCATGTACTCCAGCCCGGACGGCGGCATCCTGCCGAGCCTGGGCTTCCTGATCGGCGACGAGAACGCCGTCGACGTGGTCGCCGCCGGTGGTGAGGACGCGCCTTACTACTCCGCGCGTGCCGACTTCTTCTTCCAGATCGTGTTCGCCGCGACCTGCATGTCGGTGGTTTCCGGTGCGGTGGCCGAACGCATGAAGCTGTGGGCGTTCATCGCCTTCGCCGTGGTGATGACCGGCTTCATCTACCCGGTTCAGGGCTTCTGGAAGTGGGGCGGTGGTTTCCTCGACGCGGCGGGTTTCCTCGACTTCGCCGGCTCGGGCATCGTACACATGGCCGGTGCGGCGGCTGCTCTGGCGGGTGTGCTGCTGCTCGGTCCGCGTAAGGGCAAGTACGGTGCGAACGGTCAGATCAACGCCATCCCCGGTGCCAACATGCCGCTGGCGACCCTCGGTGCCTTCATCCTGTGGATGGGCTGGTTCGGCTTCAACGGTGGCTCGCAGCTGAAGATGAGCACCATCGAAGACGCCAATGCCGTCGCTCAGGTCTTCGTCAACACCAACATGGGCGCTGCAGGCGGCCTGATCGCCGCGCTGATCACCGCGCGTCTGCTGTTCGGCAAGTCCGACCTGACCATGGTGCTCAACGGCGCGCTGGCCGGTCTGGTGGCGATCACTGCCGAACCGCTGACCCCGAGCGCTCTGCAGGCGACCCTGATCGGCGGCGTGGGTGGTGTGCTGGTGGTGTTCAGCATCCTTGGCCTGGACAAGCTCAAGCTCGATGACCCGGTCGGTGCCATCTCCGTGCACGGTGTTGCCGGCATGTGGGGCCTGCTGGCCGTGCCTCTGACCAACGCCGATGCCACCTTCGGTGCCCAGCTGCTGGGTCTGGTGTCGATCTTCCTCTGGGTGTTCATCGCCAGCCTGATCGTCTGGGGCATCATCAAGGCGGTGATGGGCCTGCGTGTCAGCGAGGAAGAGGAATACGAGGGCGTGGACGTCGTCGAGTGCGGTCTGGAAGCCTATCCGGAGTTCACTCGCCAGTAACGATTCGCTGGTTCATGACAAGGGCGCCTTTTGGCGCCCTTTGTTTTTTTTGGCGCCACGCTAGAATGCGCGCGACCAGCCGTTGAACATGAGTCTTCGAACATGTGGCAACAGACCCTGATCACCTTGCGCGCGCGGCCACGCGGCTTTCATCTCGTCACCGATGAGCTGCTCGACGCACTGCTGGAACTGCGGCAATGCCGGGTCGGTCTGTTACACCTGTGGCTGCGGCATACCTCGGCCTCGCTGACAATCAACGAGAATGCCGATGCAGCGGTTCGGCGAGATTTCGAGCGCTTCTTCAATCGCCTGGTGCCGCAGGGTGAGGGAGGCTACGAGCACGACTACGAAGGGCCGGACGATTTGCCGGCGCACTTCAAGGCCAGCCTGCTCGGCTGCCAGTTGAGCCTGCCGGTCAGCGATGGGGGGCTGGTACTCGGTACCTGGCAGGGCATCTATCTCGGAGAGCACCGCGACCAGGGTGGCGCGCGGCAGATTGTGGCAACGCTGCACGGGACGGCAAGTTGAATTTTTTTTGGCGGTGTCGGTCTTTCCGCATCGCTGGGCTATAACTTACTCCGCTTTGGCAAGGCCATGAGGTTGAACATGAGCGACGAAGAACTAGAACAAGACGATCTGGACGTTAGCGACGAGGAGGAAGGGGAAGAGCTGAACGCTGCCGATGATGGCGACGACAGTCTCGACGACGAAGGGACCGACAGCGAGCGCGCTACGCCGGCCAAGAAGGCCAAGGCGAAGGCCGTGGAACCGGACGAACTGCCGAGCCTGGAAGCCAAGCAGAAAGAGCGCGATGCACTGGCGCGGGCCATGGAAGAATTTCTCGCGCGTGGCGGCCAAGTGCAGGAAGTCGAGCCCAATGTGGTCGCCGACCCGCCGAAGAAGCCGGATAGCAAGTACGGCAGTCG
>NZ_JXXD01000221.1 GCF_000935215.1 Stutzerimonas stutzeri | reverse complement strand
TCAGGTGCTGCTGGTCGAACTCGACGGCGAGCAGCTGGCGCAGGTCGAAAGCCTGCCGGTGCCGCGCGCGGTGGAGATGATCCGCATCGGCCGCGCGCCCCTGGCCGAAATCATTACCGCGCTGGAAGCGCTGCCGCCCACCGGTCTGTTCGACGACAACCTGCCCTGGCTGGAGGTACGCGTGCTGCTCGACGAGCCGCTGCCGGACCTGCGCCAGCGCATCGAAACCGCGATAACCGGCAAGGCCTGCCGACTGGTGCGCATCGCCAGTGAATACGCCGGCAAGCGCGGCGAGACGGAATCGGAAGTGCTGCTCGGCCTCGACCAGATCACCCCGCAGGAGCTGTTCGCCCGCGCCTGGGAAGAACAGTACGGCAACCCGGCGGACGAGCAGGCGCTGGACGATTTCGCCACTTTGCTGCAACGAGTCGAGTTCGCCCATGAGGAGATTGAGCGATGAAAATCCTCGCCATCCGTCTGAAGAACCTGGCCTCCTTGGCCGGCGAACAGATCATCGATTTCACCGCCGAACCCCTGGCCAGCGCTGGCCTGTTCGCCATCACCGGGCCTACAGGTGCGGGCAAGAGCACCATCCTCGACGCCCTGTGCCTGGCGCTATTTGGCAGCACGCCGCGGCTCGACAGCGTTTCGCCGCTGAACAAGGTCCCCGACGTGGAGGCCGAAATCGGCGGCGGCGATGAGCGCAACCTGCTGCGCCGAGGCTGTGGCGCAGGTTACGCCGAGGTGGATTTCGTCGGCGTCGACGGCCACCGCTACCGCGCGCGCTGGGAGGTCAGGCGTGCCAAAGAGAAGATCGACGGCAAACTGCAGGCCAGCAGCCAGAGCCTCACCGATCTCGACAGCGGCACGCTCCTGGCCAGCGGTAAAAAGCGCGAGTTCAAGGAACTGCTGGAAGCGCGCCTGGGGCTGACCCTGGCCCAGTTCACCCGCGCCGTGCTGCTGGCGCAGAGCGAGTTTTCCGCGTTCCTCAAGGCCGACGACAACGAGCGTGGCACCCTGCTGGAAAAGCTCACCGATACCGGCCTCTACAGTCGCCTCGGCCAGGCCGCGTTCGAGGCCGCCAAGCAGGCGAAGGAGAGCCTGACTCGCCTTGAACAGCAGGCCGGCGGCCTGCAGCCGCTGGAGCCCGAGCAGCGTGAAGTACTGGAGCGCGAACATCAGGCCCAGCTCGAAGAATTGAAGAAGCTGCAACAGCAGCTCAAGAAGCTGGAAGCCCAGCGGCAATGGCTCAGCGAACTGCAGCGCCTGGAAAACGAGCGCGAAGCGGCACGCCAGCAGCTGCAGGACGCCGAAGACGAGCGCGAGAGCCTGGCCGAGGCCCGCCGTATTCTCGAGCTGTTCGAATTGCTCGCGCCGCAGCGCCATCGTTTTCTGCGTCAGCAGGAACTCGAACCCCTGCTCGGCAAGGCCGCCGAAAGTCTCACTCGCCTGCAGCACGAGGCGCAAAGCCTGCAGCAACGTCTCGACAGCTTGCATCGCCAGTGCGAAGCCGCTGGCAACGACCTGCGCGCAGCCGAACAGGCGCGGCAGACGGCCGAGCCGAGGCTTGCGCAAGCGCGCCGCGAAGAGGAGCGCCTCAGCCATCTGAACGCCGACCTCGCCTCGATCCGCGCAGAAAGCGCCCAGGCCGATGCCACGGCCAGCGCCGGCGAGGCAACGCTCAAGCAGCTTGGTGAGCAGCAACAGCGCGCCGCCGAACAGCTGGCGACACTGACGCAGCAACTCGAGACCAGCGCAGCGTTGCAACCGCTCTGTGCAGCCTGGGGCGGTTACAGTCGGCGCCTGCAACAGGCCGTCCAGCTGGCGGCACGGCTGCAGCAAGGACAGAGCGAACTCCCGGCACTGGAAGCACAGGCCAAGGCTGCCGAAACCCGGCAAAGCCAGGCGCGCGAGGCGCTGGACAATCTGCAACGCGAGCGCGACAGCGAACTAGGGCTGGCCGAACAGCTGGCCGGTCTGCATCGACAGCTCGACGAATGGCGCCAGGCCGAGCGCGAAACCGAGGCCCTGCGCGAACTCTGGGCGCAGCAGCTCACGCTCACCGCCAGCCAGCGCGAACTGAGCGACGCCCACATCCGCCAGCAGGCCGAGCTGGACAGCCTGGTACCGCAGGGCAAACAGCTTCGTAGTGACCGTGATGCTGCCGAGCAGGCGCTGAAGGTTACCCTCGCCCTGCTTGAACGCCAACGCCTGGCACGCAGCGAGAATGTCGAAGCGCTGCGTGCGGCACTCGTTCCCGGCGAGCCCTGCCCGGTCTGCGGCAGCGACGAGCATCCCTGGCAGCAGACCGACGCGCTGGTCGCCAGCCTAGATCAGCACGACGACAGCGAAGCCGCGCGCGCTCGCCAGTCGCTGCAGGAACAGGACCAGTGTCTGCAGGAACTGCGGGATCGCCATGTCGCGCTCAGCACGCAGTTGCGCCAGACGCAACAACGCCAGGGCGAAGTGGAGGCGCAGCTGCAGGCCCTGGCACCGCGCCTCCTCGCCCTGCCCGCACACACGCGATTGCTTGAGCAGCCGGAAGCCGAGCGTTCGCAATGGCTGGAAGCGCAGCTGACGACACTCAAAGACCAGATCGCCAACACCAGCCAGCGTCAGCAGCAACTGCTCGCGCTGCAGCAGCGCAGCGAAACCCTGCAGCAAGCCTGGCAGGCCGCGCGCGAGGCCTGCGTCGAAGCGACCCAGCAGCTCGAGCGCCAGCGCGATGCCCTCGCCCGCGACGCCCAGCAGCTCGACGCAGAGCTGACGGCCTTCGCCGAGCTGCTGCCTGCCGAGCGGCTGCAGCGCTGGCGCGAAGATCCGGCGCAGACCTTTATGCAGCTGGACACCAGCATCGCCACGCGGCTGCAGCAACTGCAGGCGCAGACCGAGCTGGCCGATGAGCTGCGCCAGTGCGAGCAGCGCCGCAGCGACGAGCAGTTGCAACAACGCCATCGCCAGGAGAAACAGGAAAGCTGCAGCGCACGACTGACCGAGCGCGAGAAACTGCTGCTGGCCTGCCAGCAGGCGCTGCGTACCAGCCTTGGCGAACAGACCAGCGCCAGCACCTGGCAACAGCAGCTGGACGCGACCATCCAGGCTGCGCGGCAAACCCAGGCCGAGATTGATCGGCAGCTCAACGAGTGCAAGGTTGGCCTGACGCGACTGCACAGCGAGCAGCAGAACTGTCGCCAGCGCCAAGCCGAACTGGAACAGGAACGCGACGCGCTGAAAGC
This sequence comes from Stutzerimonas stutzeri, assembly GCF_000935215.1. GTDB lineage: Bacteria > Pseudomonadota > Gammaproteobacteria > Pseudomonadales > Pseudomonadaceae > Stutzerimonas. The sequence goes on along the minus strand of NZ_JXXD01000221.1, from coordinate 8,476 downwards.
GGAACTGGCCACCTGGCGCACCAGCCACCCGCAGCTGGACGATGCCACCCTCGCCCAGCTGCTGCACATGGATGACCAGCTGATTGCCGAGGCGCGCCAGCGCCTGCAACAGAACGCCGAAACCCTGACCCGCTGTCGCGAGCGCCTGGACGGCTGCCTCAGTCGCCTGAACACGCACAAACTGCAGCAGGCCGAAACGCCGGACACCGAACGGCTGCAGCAGCGCCATGCCGAGCAACTGCAGCAGTGCGAACAGGCCGACCAGCGCTGCGCGGAAACCCGCGCCAAGCTGATCGACGACGACAAGCGCCGCAGCCAGAGCCAAGCGTTGCTCGCACAGATCGACGTCGCACGGGCCGAGCATCAGCGCTGGGGGCGCATCGCCGCCTTGATCGGCTCCAGCGACGGCGGCGCCTTCCGCAAGATCGCCCAGGCCTACAACCTCGACCTGCTGGTGCAGCACGCCAATGTGCAGCTGCGCCAACTGGCCCGGCGCTACCGGCTCAAGCGCGGCGGCAGCCCGCTGGGCCTACTGGTCATGGATACCGAGATGGGCGACGAGCTGCGCTCGGTGCATTCGCTGTCCGGCGGCGAGACCTTCCTCGTTTCGCTGGCCCTGGCGCTGGGCCTGGCCTCGATGGCCTCGAGCAAGCTCAGGATCGAGTCGCTCTTTATCGACGAAGGCTTCGGCAGCCTCGACCCCGAGTCGCTGCAGATCGCCATGGACGCGCTGGATTCGCTGCAGGCCCAGGGCCGCAAGGTGGCGGTGATCTCCCATGTGGCGGAAATGCACGAGCGCATTCCAGTGCAGATCCAGGTGCGCCGGCAGGGCAATGGGCAGAGTGATCTACAGATTGTCGGGGGGCTTTCATAAAGCTCGGCGCTGTCGCGCGGACATGCCGCCGTCGCTTGGCGACAGTCGGCACGACCTCGGCGGCTTCGAGCCCAATGTAGGCGCCCGCAAGTCAGCGCCGATCGCTGAACATTGCGCACCATCGCGGCTGGATGTTTTTCGAGCAACGCTCGAGCGGCCCTGGGGCGCGGCTTTGCTTGGAAACCACTGTCCTTGCGGCCATTCGTCCGCTTGTGTTTCCCCAGCACCAGCCGTAAGGTTCGCGCGTTTTCTTATCCGCCCAGGTGTGCACGACCGCAAGGTCCGCATTAAACGGGAAGCCGGTGCGCTCGATGAGCAAGGCCGGCGCTGCCCCCGCAACGGTAATCGACCGCGATCCTCAGGGATCGCCGTCCGCTCCACAGCCACTGTGTTCCGACATGGGAAGGTGAGCGTGATGCGTGTCGAAAGCCCGGAGACCGGCCTGACGGATTCGACTGGTGTTGCGGAGGGCAGCACCGTCAAGCGCTGCTGCCCGTCATCCCCCGCGCTTGTTCCTGCCCTCCTCAAAAGTCTGCGATCTTTTGAGGAATTCCAAGAATGAAACTGTCCCGACTTGCCCTGGCCGTGGCGCTGCTGCCTGGCGTGCAGGTGTTTGCTGCTGAGCAGGAGCTGCCAAGCATGCTCATTACCTCCGCCCGCCAGGCTGAACCCCGCGCCCAGGCGACGGCAGCCAATACCGTATTCACTCGCGCGGATATCGAACGGCTACAAGCCCGCAGCGTGCCCGAGCTGCTGCGGCGTGTGCCAGGCGTACAGGTGAGCAGCCCTGGCGGTGTGGCGTCGCTGTCGCTGCGCGGCACCGGCACCGCGCAAACACTGGTGCTGGTCGACGGCCAACGCATTGCCTCGGCCACCAGCGGTTTCGCCCGCCTCGACTACCTGGCTATCGACAACATCGAGCGTGTCGAAGTGATCCGTGGCCCGCGCTCCTCGCTTTACGGTGCAGATGCCATTGGTGGCGTCATCCAGATCTTTACCCGTGGCGGCAAAACCGGAATAAACCCGGAAGTCCGCTTGGCCGCCGGCAGCGACCAGACCTTCCAGCGCAGCCTGAGCCTCGCAGCCGGAACGGAGCAGACCCGCGTCCATCTTGGCGCCAGCCTCGACGAGCGCGACGGCTTCGATATCACCCGCGACAACCGCGGCGCCGATCGGGACAACGATGGCCAGCGCAACAAGGCGCTGCACCTGAAGCTGGATCACCAGTTCGATGCAAACTGGAAAGCGGGCTTGAGTCTCAACGACCAGCGCGGCAAGAACGAGTATGACGACGCCAATGATTTCGAACCCGGAACGCCGCAGGACGAGTTTCGGGTCAGCAGTTACAGCGGCTACCTGGACGGTCAGTTGACCGACATGTGGAATAGCCGTCTGGAACTGGGTCGCAGCTTCGATCGTAATCACGCCGTCGGCGCCGGCAGCGCTTGGAACAACACCCTGTTGGAAACCACGCGTCATTCGGCGGCCTGGATAAATCGGCTGCAATTGAGCGAGCGCCACCAACTGAGCGTCGGCGGCGACTGGTATGAAGACCAACTCGATTCCGCGACGATTTTTCAGGAAGACAGCCGCGACAATTCGGCTTTCTTTGCCCAGCACAGCTTTCAAGGCGAGCGCTTTGGCACCGAGCTCGGGCTACGCCACGATGACAACCAGCAGTTCGGCAGCCACAACAGCTGGAATGCCGCTGTCAGCCTGCCAGTGGGTGAGTCGCAGCGCTGGATTCTGAGCTATGGCGAAGGCTTCCGCGCTCCAACATTCTCCGATCTTTACGGACCGCCGTTATGGGGACCGAATCCGGACCTCAAGCCGGAGACCTCGAAGACCTATGAGTTACAATGGCGCGCCGAATTCGACGAGACCCAGCTGGAAGCCGCGCTTTATCGTACCGATGTCGAAGACATGATCGCCTGGGGCGAAAACCGGATGGGGAACGTCAGCCAGGCACGGATCAACGGTTTCGAAGCCAGTGCGGCGCGCGAACTGCTGGGCTGGCAGGCGAGCCTCGGCGTTAGCATCATCGATCCACGCGATCGGGACAGCGGCCATACTCTGGCGCGCCGGGCAAAGCGCACGCTCAGCATCGACCTTGATCGCACTTTCGGCACGCTTTCGGCTGGCGCCGGTTGGCACGTTTCCAGCGCTCGTTACGACACGATCGCAAACACCCGCGAGCTGTCCGGCTATGGCGTTTTTGATCTGCGCGCTGGCTGGCAGAGCCATCCGGAGCTGCGTTGGGAGGCGAAGGTCAACAACCTGTTCGACCGCGACTACGCGCTGGCGACCTACAACCGCCCAGACGGAACTAACTGGTGGGATCCGTCGCAGAATTACGGCTATCGCGAAGCGGGCCGCACCGCACTGTTCGCCGTCACCTGGACTCCCTCGCTGTAGCAGCGTCTACCGGCGCGCCCGCTCAGGGCGCAGCCGCCATCACCTCGCAGAGCTTCCTGATCGCCCCCAGCATCTGGAAGCTCGGTCGCTCCAGCCCCTTGTCGGGCACTTCAAGCAGTCGACCGCTGCGCACGGCACTGAGCTGCGGCCAGGCCTGCCATTCGTCCAGCTGCGCACCGCTACCGGCCAGAATGACTTCGGGATCGCGGGCGAGCACGGCTTCGATGCTGACCTGGGGCGCCGCCAGGGTCAGATCGGCGAAAACGTTTTGCCCACCACACACCTCGATCGCTTCGCTGATGATCTGCTGGCCGCCCAGGGTATACAGCGGGCGATTCCAGATCTGATAGAACACCCGCAGCGGCTCAGCGCGCGTGTAGTTGCTGCGTAATTCGGCGAGGCCTGCACGAAAGCGCCCGGCCAGTCGTTCGCCTTGTTCGGCGCGCCCGACGGCATTACCCACTACAACGAACTGCTCGGCCAGCCCTTCGAGACGGGTCTGCTCGACAACCAGAACGGGAATACTGAACTGCTGCAACTGCTCACGCTGACTGCGCGGCACACTGTCCGGCCAGAGCAGCACGAGATCAGGGCGCAGGCTGAGCAGGGTTTCCATCTCCACCTGGCCGTAGCGCCCAACCGAAGGTACCGACTGCAGCGCCGCTGGGCGCTCGCCACCATCCAGGACGCCAACCAGCCGGTCGGCAGCATCGAGTTCGAGCATGATCTCGCTGAGCGATGGCGCCAGACTCACCACCCGCTCGGCAGCCAACGCAGGCAATGACGCCAGGGAAATCAGCGCGGCGAGGAGTAGACGTCGCATCAACGCAATTGCCGCGGAATGCGGTAGAGCACCAGCAAGACCAGGCTGCCGAATACCAGCAACAGGCGAGCAACCGGCTCCATGCCGAACAGCGCACCCGCAGCACCGAACCAGGCCGGTAACGAGGCGATCAGCAGGCCGTGACGGCGCACGCGACGCAGATCGTTCCAGGCGTCGTCCTCCACCGGACCGTTCAGCGCCTGTTCGGTGGCGATCAGTGCATGTTTGAACCGGGTGAAGGCCCGCAGGCTGAAGAACAGCGAGACGAGGCCTGCAGCGAAGAGTGGCAGACCCCAGTCGGCAAACACCACCGATGTGCGCCCAAGCACCAGCACCGGTAGCACCATCAGCAGCGTATGCAGCCAGCCGTCACGTGCGAGCTGGCGAAGGGCGGCGGCGCGCGTCACGACTGCTCGGCTTCGCCTTGGTGAATCTCGCCGAGCATGTGGCCGAGCTTGCCGGCCTTGGTGGCGAGGTAGTTGCGGTTGTACGGGTTATGCGCGATCTGCAATGGCTTGCGTTCGGCGACGCGAATGCCGAAGCCCTGCAGCGCCTTGACCTTGCGTGGGTTGTTGGTCATCAGCTTGATCTCGGCGATGCCCAGGTGCTCGAGCATCGGCAGGCAGATGCCGTAGTCGCGCATGTCCGGGGCGAACCCCAGACGCTCGTTGGCCTCGACGGTGTCGGCGCCGGCATCCTGCAGTTCGTAAGCGCGAATCTTGTTCAGCAGGCCGATACCACGGCCTTCCTGGCGCAGATAGAGCAGCACGCCGCGGCCCTCGTCGGAAATCGCGCGCAGTGCCGCTTCGAGCTGGAAGCCGCAGTCACAGCGCAGGCTGAACAACGCATCGCCGGTCAGGCACTCGGAGTGCAGACGACCCAGCACCGGCTTGCCATCGGCCACGTCGCCGAGCGTCAGCGCGACATGTTCCTTGCCAGTGTCCTGGTCGAGAAAACCATGCATGGTGAACACACCGAACGGCGTCGGCAGTTGGGAAGCGGCGACGAACACGACAGACACGGGCGGAAATCCCAGGAGGCAGAAAAGCGGACATTGTAACACCAACTAACCGCGAATCTGGCTGGAGAGTTTGGTCGTCGACCGCGCCTATCGTGCCGTCAGGAAGCCGCTCAGGAGGTTTTCGACTCCAGCACCAGCACGCCCTGCTCCTCGCGCCAGCTGACGCGCCCGAGAAAGCTCATGCCGAGCAGCGCCTCGGTAGGCGAACCGCCCTCGACGACCACCGCGTCCACGCCGAGCACCTCGATCGCCCCGACCTTGACGCTGTTGAGATGCACGCGCCAGGCCTTCGCCGTACCGCTGGCGGTGCTCACCACCATGGGCCGACCGTTGACGCGGTAGTCGATGCCCAAGCGACGGGCCTGATGTTCGTTGATCGCCACCGAGGTGGCGCCGGTATCAACGAGAAACTGAATCGACTGGCCGTTGATCGCCCCGGCGATCCAGTAATGGCCGCCGGTGCCCTTTGCGACGCTCAGCTGGGTCTTGCTTGGCGCCGCGTAGGCGCCGCTGTATTCGCGACTCAGGTTGTAATGACGCTCAACGCCGTCGACGCGCAGCACCGCACCGCTGGCATCGGCGCTCACCACCTGGACGCCGCCAGGGCCGGTCTGACCGACCCTGACCAGCTTGCGCTGCCCGTCGACATTGACCACCGCAGCGCCCGGAAATAGCCCGACCACTTGCACCATGGAGGCGGCCTGCGCCAGCGCGGGCAGGAGCAACAGGCTGGCGAACAGAACGGAGACGCTACGCATGGCTATTTCTTCCTCGAAACCGGGCCCGGGGCGAACGCCGATCATCCTTCAATGGCCGACTGCCTGCAGCGACCGGACGCACAATCAAACCAACAGCGCCACCAGTCCCTGCATGACCGCCCAGGCCGCGACACCGGCGAGGATATCGTCGAGCATAATCCCCACCCCGCCATGGATATGCCGATCGACCCAGCTGATCGGCCAGGGTTTGGCGATATCCATCACGCGGAACACCACGAAGCCGAGCAGCATCCAGTACCAGCCTTCCGGCACCAGCCAGAAAGTGATCCAGATACCGACGAACTCGTCCCAGACGATCCCTTCGTGGTCATGCACGCCGAGTTCGCGCGCCACCTTGCCACACAGCCAGACGCCGAACAGCATGGTCAGGCCGAGCATCAGCAGATAACCCCACCCCGGCAGCAGTTGCCACAGCGGCACGAACGGCAGTGCTACCAGTGAACCCCAGGTACCCGGCGCCTTGGGCATCAGCCCGGAACCGAAGCCGAACGCCAGGTTGTGCCAGGGGTCGGACCAAACCAGGGTTTGCGGCTTGGCCGCGACTGGTGAGGATTCAGTCAAAACAGCGTTCCTTTCTCGGATCGGAGGTAAGCGATCGCATCGCAGCACTTACGCATTGAAATGGTTGTAACCACGTTCGGACACAGCGACTTCATTGCCCGCCGCATCGATCAGCTGCACACCCTCCCCTGCCAACACCCGGCCGATGACCTGTACCGGCCAGCCGGCGGCCTGCAGTGATACGAGCTCAGCAGCCGGCAGGGTGAACGCCAGCAGGTAGTCGTCGCCGCCGGCCAGCGCGCAACGCAGCGCTTCGGCGTCGCCGGCGAAGCGCCGCAAAGGTTCGGACAGCGGCAGGCGATCACGCACGATCTGCAAGGCCACGCCCGAAGCCTTGGCGATATGCCCACAATCGGCCAGCAGACCGTCGGAGATATCCAGCGCCGCCGTGGCCTTGCCTCGCAGCGCTTCACCCAGGGCCAGCTGCGGTTGCGGCGACCAGTAGCGTGCCAGCAGGTGTTCGGCGACGTCCGCATCGGCCTCGGCCTGGCGCAGCACCAGCGGCAGGGCACCAGCCGCCTCACCGAGCACACCGCCGACACAGAGCAGATCACCGACCTGCGCGCCAGACCGAACCAGCGCCTGACCGGACGGCACCCGGCCGAACACGGTGACGGTCAGGCTCAGCGGGCCGCGGGTAGTGTCGCCACCAATCAAACGCAGGCTGCAATCAAGCGCCATCGAATCCAGGCCACGGGCAAGTTCCGCCAGCCAGAGTGGATCGCCAGCAGGCAAGGTCAGGGCGAGAGTGAAACCGATGGGCGTGGCGCCCATCGCGGCGAGATCACTGGCCGCCACGGCCAACGCGCGCTGGCCGAGCAGGAAGGGATCGCAGGGATCGGGGAAATGCACCCCGGCGACCAGGGTATCGGTGGAAACCGCCAGCTGTGCGCCGACCGGAAGCTGCAGCAGGGCACAATCATCGCCGATGCCGAGAACGACATCGCCGCCAGCCCTGGCACAAGCGGCGGCGGCGAAGTAGTGACGGATCAGCTCGAACTCACCCAGCAAGGCGAGCAGCCCTCAGCGCTTGTGATTGCGCACTTCGGCGCTGCGCAGCGTGGGGGCCAGCTTGTCCAGCACGCCGTTGACGAACTTGTGCCCGTCGGTGGCGCCATAGACCTTGGCCAGCTCGATGCCTTCGTTGATGACCACGCGGTAAGGCACGTCGATGCGCTGCATCAGCTCGTAGGTGGACAGCCGCAGAATCGCCAGCTCCACCGGATCGAGCTCGTCCAGCGGACGGTCGAGATTCGGCGCGATGGCACCGTCGACTTCGCTCTTGCTGCGTGCGACACCGGTCAACAGCTCGTGGAAGTAGCTGCCGTCCACCCCGGAGAAATCGTTGTCGACGCGGAACTGCGCCTCGATTTCGTTGAGGCTCTGACCGGCCATGTGCCACTGATAAAGCGCCTGCATCGCCAGGCTGCGGGCAACCCGGCGCGTGGCGATCTTGCCCTTGGCCTTGGGCTGGGGAGCGTCCTGGCTATCGTCGTGATTCAGGCTCACTTCGCCTCCAGCTGCGACAGCAGGCTCACCATTTCCAGTGCGGAAAGTGCAGCTTCAGCGCCCTTGTTGCCGGCCTTGGTGCCGGAGCGCTCGATGGCCTGTTCGATGGAATCGACGGTCAGTACGCCGAAGGCGACCGGCACACCGAATTCCATGGAAACCTGGGCCAGGCCCTTGGTGCACTCACCGGCAACGTATTCGAAATGCGGCGTACCGCCACGAATGACCGCGCCGAGGGCGACGATGGCGTCGTATTCACCCTGCTGGGCGACCTTCTGCGCAACCAGCGGAATCTCGAAGGCACCCGGTGCGCGGATGATGGTGATGTCGTTCTCGCTGACGCCGTGGCGAACCAGCGCATCGACCGCGCCGCTGACCAGGCTCTCGACGACGAAGCTGTTGAAGCGGCCTACGACCAGGGCGTATTTGCCCTGCGGGGCGATGAAGGTTCCTTCGATGGTCTTCAGGGGCATGGGTGCTTTCTCATCTCTTTA
>NZ_JXXD01000220.1 GCF_000935215.1 Stutzerimonas stutzeri | reverse complement strand
GCCTGCCGCTGCCCGAATACACCGCCGAGCGGCACGCCGCCTGGCTGACCGGGAGGGCACAGCCATGACCACCGTTTCTACTGTCGCCGCCGCGCCGCGTCCTCGCTCGCCCCGCGCACGTTTGCGCGCTCGCCTCGTACTGGCGAGCCTGTCCGCCTGCAGCCTCGCTGCGCTGGCCTGGGCGTCCTTCGTGCAGCCGCTGCCGCGCCTGATCTACAACCCGTCAGATAGCGTGGCGGTTGGCTGGTATCGCGTCGATCCGTTCGACCCACGCGCCGCCTCGCTGCCACGTCCGCCGTCCGTAGACAGCATCGTGCTGGTGCCGCTGCCCGCCAGGGCCGCCGCGCTGGCTGCGCAGCGCGGCTACCTGCCGACGCGCGTTCAGCTGCTCAAACGTGTGGGCGCGGTCGCGCCGCAACACGTTTGCATCGTCGCCGGTCAGGTACGCATCGACGGCGTGCCGGTGGCCGCCGCGTTGCCTGCCGACCGGCTGGGCCGGCCGCTGCCGTCCTTGCAGCTTTGCCGACGCCTCGACCCGGGCGAGCTGCTCCTGTTGAGCGTGACGAATCCGGCATCGTTCGACAGCCGGTATTTCGGGCCGGTCAGCGCATCCGCCGTGATCGGCGTCGCGCATCCGGTCTGGCTGGAGGCTCGCCCATGATGGCCGCCGACTCGCTGTACGTTGCCGTGCATCTTGTCGTGCCATCGGGCATGCCGATCCAGTGGCTTTCCGCGTGTCGTCGCGCGTGCAGTGCGAGCGCATCCGCGCTGCACTTCGCGCTGCCTTCCCATGTGCAGGCGTCTTGCCTCGAACGCGCCCGG